>CAJLUG010000085.1 GCA_905209745.1 uncultured Mycoplasma sp. | reverse complement strand
ATGATTATAGGAAATCCGAGTATCAAAATCTCCAACTTTAAAATCCAAAAAATCATCTTCCATAAAATATATGACAAAAAAAAAGAAATATTCATGAAACTAGCGCATTAGCTAACTCAACAAATATTTCAAAAGGTAACATCTCAGCTCGAACTCTTAAATCATAACCATGCTTTTCTAAAACCTGGCGAACAACTTCTAAATCATACTTAAATAAGTTGTTCTTAATATTTTTACGTTTAAATTGAAAACTATCATAAACAAGTTGAAAGAAAAAATCCATATCTTTTAATGGTAATAATTCCTTCTTCCTAGTAAGAGATACCACTACACTATCCACATTAGGAACTGGAACAAACTCCCTTCTAGAAACAACAAACTCACGTTTGATTTGATAAAAATAATTTAAAAATACCGTAATAGAACCATACTCTTTTGTACCTGGTCTAGCAGAATATCGCTCTCCTACTTCTTTTTGTACCATCATACATATTTTTTCAAAATCTAAATTACTATGAATCAATTTCATAATAATAGGAGTCGTAATATAATATGGAACATTACTAACAAAATAAAGGTGTTGATAAGAATATTGAGATATATCAGAAGACAAATCGCTATTTAAAAAGTCTTGATATAAAACAGTAACATTAGAAAATCCCTCTAATCTACTTTCAAGTTCATCTTTCAAATCCGTATCAATTTCATAAGCCAAAATTTGAACACCCTGTTTTGCTAATTCGCGAGTTAAAATAGCTCCTCCCGGACCAACTTCCACAACCAAATCATCTTTCAAAAGAGGTACCACAGAAACAATTCGTTCCACAACTGCAGTTCTTTTTAAAAAGTTTTGTCCATACTTCTTTTTAAAATTTACATCATACTTTTCCAAACAAACTCCCCCAATTAAATAAGTTCTATAGTATTTTCTAATTCTTTAACTTTCTTCTCTTTAAGTTTTTTTCGAACTCTAACAACTTCAGTCATAATAATATATAAAAGTGGACAAGCAATACATAAAATCCAACCAAAATATGTAGATAAGAACTGTCTAACATATCCAAGGAATGGTATTCTAAAAATTACTTTACCATAGACATTATCCTCATTAACCAAAGTACCATCTACAACATTATTATTATCTCCCTTGGTACGAAATAACAATTGTCCATCTTGAGACTCTTCAATACCAATAACACGGTGTGTAATAACTTTTCCTTGATAATAAGAATTAGTTGCTAAAAAACTAATAATATCACCCTGCTCAATATCTTCTGGATTTATTCTCTTAATCACAATAGCGTCTTGTACATTAATCGTTGGTACCATACTAGGACTAACAATAATATAAGCATCAAACAAAGGATACTTTCCTTCATCAGATTTAATATTATACAACAAATCAGCAAAATAAAAAATAAATAAGAAAAAAATTAATATTAATAAAATAAAAATTACATATAGGACTACTTTAGTAATGAAATGTAAAAAGAATTGTAATATTTCTAAGCCAGATACAACGTCATCGTGATTAGCATCAAAATACTCTTTCATACCCTTTCCTCCTATCATCATTAACATAATACCACGCATCGTTAAAAAAAACTACATTTTTAAAAGCAAAAAAAAAGGGTTTGACACCTTTATACCGCTTTTGCTGTCACATTTAACTTTACTTGAAAACTTTTACTAGTAGAATCAATAATCACATCTTGTGCTACCCACATACGTAAACGAAAATGTTCAACCATATCTTTTGACACATCAGTAGTATTAGAAAAAGTACCAGAATATAAAACCATTTGACCACTCTTAGTACCTAAAAAACTATCTTCCATAATTGGCGTAAATGCTTGAGGAGTATGAGTAATTGGAGTAGAAACATATTGATCACCCTCAAGTTTTTCTAAATAAATATGAACATCTTTATCGGATAACTCTTCACCATCTACATCTAACTTTTCCATAGAAACTTCATAATTAAGAACCGTATTAGCAGAAAGAGAAGTATTGACATTAAAATCATAAACATTTCCTTCGCCCTCTAAAAGCATCCCTTCTTGATCAGACATTGGCATAGCATTAGAAATAGAAATAGAATCTGACTGATTAGATAATTCTAAAGATATCGTTCCTGTAGAAATACTATTTTCATCACTAGAAACCAAAGTCTGAAAAGCAGCATAAGAAACGCCAACAAACGCAATAATTAAAATAGAAATCGCTATAATAGATAAAAGTATTTGCTTAGACTCAGTACGTAACATAATAAAAACCTCCAGCTATTCTAAAATAATAATATCATAATAAACCCAAAAAGAAAAGTGACCATCAGTCACTTTATATAGCTTTACCATTTACTTTGACACGAACTGCATAAGTAGAATTAGGATCACTAATTACGCTACCTTCTTTTACCCAAATTCTCAAACGATAATTTACAGATTGAGAAGAAGAAAGTTTTTCTTGATCAAGTACCATAGACCCTTTTGGAGAACCCAAAGATGATTTTTTCTTTCTAGGAGTAAATACGGTAGGATCATCTACTTTAGAATAACTTCCACTAGTTTCCTTTTCTAAAAACAACATAATATTTTCATCAGGAATAGTAGAAGACTCATCCTTTTCAATAGCTACTTCATAACTAACTTTACTGTCTGAATCAAAATCAGAACTAACAGCAAAATCAAAATAACTTCCATCCGTACGATTATTACTACCATCTTCATTAGACATTGGTGTTAAACTAGGAAGAGCAAAAAGATTATCCTCGTTCTTATAACTAAGTAAAACAACACCAGTATTTACTACTTCTTTTACATTATCTTTCTGTCCTTGAAAGAAAAATACAAAAGCAACTACCACTAAAATCAATATAACAACAGTAATAGTTACCATACAAACAACTAATTTTTTTGTTTTCACACTACCTTCCATACATCCTCCTAATCAATCACTTTTACATATATTTTCATTCCAAAACTACGTACTTCTTCCATTATAGGATACGTATCTTTAAGCCAAACCCTTAATTTAAAATTTTGTTCTTCATCCTTTTTTAAAGTTCCTCTATATAACTGTCTTCCAGAAGGATCACTCTTTGAAACCTTCAACTGATCAAATGTTGATACTTCTTCTGAAACTGCTTGATCATCTTCATTAGTTAAATACACTTTTACATAACGATCTGAAAGCTCTAAAGGAACACCAATTTTTCTAACATAAATCTCATAATCAACTTCATCAAGACCTTCTAAGTTAGAAGAAAGACTAAATTCTCTATAACCATATTTCGTTTGATCAGCAGCATAAGTAAGTTCTTTTCCTAATGCGTCTGTAATTGGCATAGAATTATCAATCGTTATTGGTGAAGAGGCATCCATCGTTAAAACAATCGTTGCGTTTTTTAAAGATGTATCATTATTTTTATAAAGTAATAAACAACCGATAAAAACAATAAAACATACCAAACATAAAATTAAAGCAATAATAAATGTAGAATGAAGTTTTCGTGTTTTTCTCATTACAATCACCCTATCATAAATATAAGGATACACTATTTTGAAATTTTTTTCAACTAATCTAAAGAAAATATCTTTTTTGCATTACTCGTAGTAACACGTGATACTTCATCGACAGAAACACCATAGATAGAGGCAATAAAAGAAGCAATAATAGGAATATATTTAGAACTATTCTTTTGACCACGAAAAGGTTCAGGTGTTAAATAAGGACTATCTGTTTCTAATACAATAGATTCTAAAGGAAGTTTTTTAACCACTTCTTTTAAATTACTATTTTTAAAAGTAACTACTCCACCAATACCTAAAGAATAGCCCATACGAATATATTCTTGTGCGGTCTCTAAACTACCACTAAAACAATGAATAACTCCAGATACTTTATACTTTTTCAATGTCTTTATCGTATCTTCCGTTGCCGAACGACTATGAATAACAACAGGAATTTGTAATCTTTCTGCAATTTCTAATTGCTTATCAAATAAACGTAACTGTTCTTCTTTAGATTCTTTACCATAATAATAATCTAGTCCTATTTCTCCAAGTCCTACTACTTTATTAGAAGACTGTAATTGATCCTCTAACAACTCCAAATCATAATCTGTAGTAGTTAAAGCTTCTGATGGATGATACCCAATAGTAGCATAAACATCATCATATCGCTTACTATAATCTAATGCTTCTAAAATATCATCTCTACTACATCCAGAAATAATAATAGACATAACTCCTTTTTCTCTATTATCCTTTAAAACCTGATCAATATCACTATAATCTTCCAAAGATAAATGACAATGTGTATCAATAAACATAACTAATCACCAAAATAAAAATACCATATAAATGATATTTTTTCTACCCATAATGTTTTTGTAATAAAAAATAAATACTGACAACAAATAAATAAAATAAATCTAATAGATTCCCTACTAAAATATAATATAACAAAACTGAAAGCACAAAATAAATATAAAGAGAATCTAAAGTTACTGCTCGAATCATTCGTTCAACAGCTTCAATCATATATTATCCTTTCTCCACTACTATTCCAACTACTCTTTCACTATAACACAACAAAAAAAAGAAAGAAAATGATTTTAACATCTTTCTTTCTAATTGACAAAAAATTTTACACTAATCTTTAAAAAACTCTTCTTTATCAATTCTCTTAAATAACACTTGTGGATCGTTTAATTGATAATGATTGTCTGTCTGATAAGTAATACTATGATCATCAATATTTAATTGTCTTAAAATTTCTTTACTAG
>CAJLUG010000084.1 GCA_905209745.1 uncultured Mycoplasma sp. | reverse complement strand
AATCTTAATGTCATGAACAACTCCATCTCCACCATGTGGAACACGAAGTGATGTATCACGAACTTCACGAGTCTTCTCACCAAAGATTGCATGTAATAATTTTTCTTCTGAAGTAAGTTCAGCCATACCCTTAGGTGTAACTTTACCAACTAAGATATCTCCTTCTTTTACTTCAGTACCAATAGTAACAATACCATTCTCATCCAAATTACGACGAGCTTCTTCACTAACATTAGGAATATCACGAGTAATCTCTTCTGGTCCTAACTTAGTTTCACGACATTGCATTTCGTAATCTTCTAGATGAAGTGATGTAAATTTATCATCTTTTACTAAGTTTTCATTTAAAATAACTGCATCCTCATAGTTATAACCATTAAATGTCATGAAAGCAACAGTCATATTTTTACCTAAAGCAAGTTCTCCCTTATCAGTAGAATTACCATCAGCTAAGATTGTAACACCTGCTTTTACTTTATCACCAACATGAACAATAGGTCTTTGATGAGAACAAATACTAGAGTTTGCAAGTTCGAAGTTAGCTAAACGATAAGTATCTTTACCATTTTTAGTCTTAACTACAATTTTTCTTGCATCTACATATTCAACTACACCGTCAGCTTTACAAATAATCTCAACACCAGAATCTTTTGCTGCAATAAACTCAACACCAGTACCAACAAGTGGAGCTTCTGTTTTAATTAAAGGCATTGCTTGACGTTGCATGTTAGCTCCCATCAACGCACGAACAGCATCGTCATGCTCTAAGAATGGAATACAACTTGTTGTTACAGATACAACTTGTTGTGGACTAACATCGATGTAATCTACTTGTTCTGGTTTAGCTAAAATATTTTCACCATGGAAACGAGCATTAACCATGTCATCAATAATTACATTATCTTCATTTGTACCAACAGTAGATTGAGAAATAATATAATCAAGTTCTTCATCTGCTGTTAAATACTTAACTTCATCCGTAATTTGTTTATCAACTACTTTACGATATGGAGTCATAATAAATCCATATTCATCAATTTTTGCATAACTTGCTAGTGATGTAATAAGTCCGATATTTGGTCCTTCTGGAGACTCAATTGGACAAATACGTCCATAGTGAGATGAGTTAACGTCACGAACTTCAACACCAGCACGATCACGAGAAAGTCCTCCAGGTCCTAATGCAGATAAACGACGTTTATTAGTAAGCTCTGCAATAGGGTTTGTTTGGTCCATAAATTGAGAAAGTTGTGAAGAACCAAAGAACTCTTTCATTGCTGCAGTAACTGGACGAATATTAATTAATGTTTTAGGAGTAACTTCTTCCATCTCTTGTGTAGTCATACGTTCACGAATAACTCTTTCCATACGAGATACACCAATTCTAAATTGATTTTGTAAAAGTTCTCCAACTTGACGAATACGTCTGTTTCCTAAATGATCGATTTCATCGAAATTACCAACACCATGTAATAAATTTAAATAGTAAGAAACAGAAGCATAAACATCAGAAATAGTTAATCTCTTAACATCAATACTTTGATCATTACCAATAACAATAAGTTTTTTCTTTTTATCAGTAGGATCAACAATCTTAATTACTTGTACTTTATTATAAGTATCTAATTCATCATTGACTGTAACTTCTTGTAGTCCAAATCCTGCATTCAATGCAGCTTTTAATACATCTAAGTTAGCCTTAGTAATTTGAGTTCCTTTCTCAAGAACAATAACACCATCAGCATCGCAAACATCCTCAGCCAATGTTTGATTTAATAAACGATCAGCTACATTAAGTTTACGATTAAATTTGTAACGTCCAACTCTTGCCAAATCATATCTAAATTCATCAAAAAATCTAGTAATAATCTGGTTTTTAGATGAGTCCAATGTAGCAGGCTCACCAGGTCTTAATTTTTCATAAATTTCAATTAAAGCTTCATCCGTATTCTTAGTAGAATCTTTAGCAATAGTATTTTTTAGATAATCATCTTCCCCAAACATAGATAGAATTTGATCATCACTAGAAAGACCAAAAGCACGAAGTAAAGTAGTTAAAGTTACTTTTCTAGTACGATCGATTCTAACATACAAGACATCTCTTGCATCTACCTCAAACTCAAGCCAAGTACCACGAGTTGGAATAATTTGAGATGTAATTAATTCACGTCCATTTTTATCAACTTCACGATTAAAGTAAACACTAGGAGAACGAACTAATTGAGAGACAATAACACGTTCTGCACCATTGATAACAAAAGTTCCACTTTCAGTCATCATAGGCATATCACCCATAAAGATTTCTTGCTCTTTTACTTCTCCTGTTTCGCGATTTAAAAGACGTACTTCTACTCGTAGTGGTGCTGAATAAGTAGTTTCCCTGTCCTTGCTTTCCTTGATAGAATAACGTGGTTCATCAAAATGATAATCTCCAAATTCAAGCGATAAAGTTCCAGAGAAATTTTCTACTGGAAATAAGTCGTCAAACACTTCTTTGATACCATGATCAATAAATTCATGATAAGATTTCTTTTGGATTTCTAATAAGTCTTTTAATTCATAAGTATTTCTGATACGTGAGAAATTTCTTCTTTCTCGATAATCACCACATTTTACAATTTTATAAGACACTGAATATTCACCCCTAACGCAATTTTTAAAATGTACTAATTTGTAAGAAAATAACTAAAGAAAATATTTTATTATCGGCACCACAAAATATAGAACCCTTTCTTCTTTTCAAGCACCTCTACATTATATATTTTCTCTAAGTCGACAATTAGCGATTTAGCACCCTGCTCTTTTCGAATAACCAAGAAAAGATTACCGCCATCTTCTAAATGGTCTCGAGCATTCATCACCATGTCATAAACAACCTTTTTTCCTGCCCTAATAGGAGGATTGGTAATAATAGTAGAATATTTAGAATTAACATTGGAATAACAATCACTTTCAAAAATATGAACAAGGTCATCTACTCCATTCATCTTAGCATTTCTCTTTGCCAAATGAAGTGCTCGTAAATTTACATCGACCATATCCACCGATACAGAAAGCATCTTAGCCAATATAATTCCTAATACTCCATAACCACATCCCATATCCAGAATTTTGCCTCCAACCTCTTCAAGCGGGATTACTTCAAGAAGAAGTCTACTGCCAAAATCCAAACCGTCCTTCGAAAAAACTCCATTATCTGTAAAAAAATTAAATGCTTTACCTAATACAACACACCGAAATTGTTGAACTTTACTAGGTAATTTTTCGTTCGTAAAATACTGCCCCATCTTATCCCCTCTAAAGCAAAAAAAGAAGGAGAAAACTTCAAAATCACGATAAGTTTTCTCCCTTTCGTAAACATATAATACACGAAATGTATACGTTTGTCAAACATTTTTTAAATTTTTTTTTAGATTTTTTTCTAAACACATCAAATAACTTCAATATTCTGTTCTTTCTTCTTTTTCTTCTTATAAGAAACAAGTAATCCTACACCAGTACCAACTATCAATACACCAATACAAGTAAATAAAATAATACCTGTACTACCTGTTACTGGAAGTAGACCCATTTTTCTATTTGGAGCATATGCAGTTGCAACAGAATAGGAAGGAGGTAATCCGGCATCACCATCAACTCGATCACTACCAACATCGACTTCAATTGGATCTTCTAACAATTGATAACCTGTAGGAGCCTTAGTCTCTTTTAAATAATACGTTCCATATTTTAATCCATTAAAAGTCCCTATTCCATCTTCTCCTGTCGTAACACTTCCAACTTTATTTTTTAACTCTGAATCACTATAAATATCAAACACAGCATTAGCTAGAGGTGTATCTAATGGAGTTGCATCCATTATATCATATTTTAATACATTCATTCCAAAAGTGTAAATAGGTACCGGCTCGCTCCTCAAAAAACCTAAATAATTAGCCCAATGCTCATCATAATTGTAGGAATTAGCAGAATATGTAAGCTTCACTCTAAGTCCAGTAGCATCTCCTATCAAAGCCTGTTCTGTTAAACTAACCTCTCCTGTTATAGTGACTTCCTGACTAGTAAGATAATCAGTATTAAACTCAAATGCCAAAATATTATAATCAGGACCATTCCAAATTACAATTGTCGCAACAGTGTTTCCACTTACATCAGTAACAACTCCTTCTGGTGAAGTAGTAAGAGTTGTTCCTCCATCGGTAACTACAAAAGAACTTAAATCTTCATCTAAATCAATTGTATCATCATAATAAATTTCAAAATCATATACCTTAGTAATAGCATTTGTTGGAAATTGTGGAACTTGTCCGATAATTTTAAATGGAATTTTTTCTCCAATAGAAAAGGATAGTAAAGGTCCAAAAATATCATCTTCTGCAAAAACATCAGACTCATCTCCTACATTAAAAGTAAAACTAACATCTGACTTTTTCGCAACTATTGTCTCATTATTAACGACCCATTCACCATTATTTGCCGTAACATCCAAATTACCAAGCATGACTGCATAAATACCATTGGTATTTTGATCTTGCATTACTAAATAAGCTCCCGCTTGTAACGTTACAGTTGCAGTAGTTCCTGTAACATCCATTAGGGTAGCTGTAGCCATACTTTCTTCGAGTTTGATAATATAAGTTGCATAAGCACTCATTAATTTGTCAGCTGTTGATGTAGTAATTGTTGATCCTGAAGTTATATCACCACTCGTTAGTGCAAAATAATCATCTACCGTAAAATCTTGATAAGTAGAAGATTGCTCTAAAAAAGTGTTAAAGTCATCTGTAAATTCATAACTTACTACATTGGTACTCTCATTATAATAAGCATCTAATATCTTAAAAG
>CAJLUG010000083.1 GCA_905209745.1 uncultured Mycoplasma sp. | reverse complement strand
AAACATAAAATCCCCCACTTTTCACCACCAGTTACCACTGATTAACTATATATTACAAAAAATATGATAGTTTGTAAATATAGATTTAGAAATTTTCTCCTTGTTTACAAAATCTTTACAAAAAAAATAAGTCCTAAGACTTATTTCCGTATCTACGATAAAATTTTTCTATTTGACTTAATCTTTTTTCTTTTGGTTTTGCTTCAAAATCTTGTTCTAAGTTTTCTTCTTGCATATTTTTCTTATATGGATACATGGTAATTACTTTATGGGTATTTGGTAAGCAAACTACTTTTAATTTATCAACATCTTCGTGTTGAACCATTCCTACTTTTGGATAATCTACCACATAACAGTCTGTTGCATGCTCTACCATTCTTCTTGTTTTGTTTAAAAGAGGTGAAATTCCATAGAAAATAGCTTCTATAACAGAATCATTTTTAAATACGGCAGTATTATCTTCTGTGTGCCCTCTTCTAATATGTTCTAAAGCATGTTCTTCACTATAATGAATCATTTGATGTTCAATATATGAAAAATCTTTTCTATTGAACTTGCTTTTGGTTTGCGTATTTATCCATAGTTCTGCACGATTGATGGTTTTTACTAAATCTGGATTTGGTTTTATTTCTTTTAGTTTTCTTAGTGATTGTTTTGCATTATTATAGTCTTTCTTTCTAGTATAGATATCTGCTAACTCCATATAAGCTATTTCTTGATATTCTTTCGTATTATAGTTTACTATTTTCTCAAATATAGGAATCGCTCCATCTAAATTATTTCTTTCTATTTCTAAAAGTCCTTGGCGTAAATAAATGCCTTGTTTAAAAGTATCTAGTTGACTCTCGTTTAAAGCAAGGTTATATTCTTTACTAGCTTCTTTATAGTTTTCTTGTTTTCTATAAACATCTCCTAATAACATATGTAGTCTAGGATTATCTTTATATTCTGAGTTTTCTAAGTCAGCACATACTTTTAGGGCTTGCTCTAGCTGATCCATTTTTTCATATGTTTTGGCTTCTTCTAGGCTATTTATCCAATATATTTTATCCCTTGTTACACCTTTTGCCATTTTGAAAAATGCTAGTGCTTTAGAATATTCTTTTTTCTCAAAAGCTGCTCTTCCTTGTAGATGTAATAATTCTCTTTCAAATTCTCTACCATGATCGTGTGTCACTTCTTTTAATATTTCATCGGCTTCATCTACTTTTTGATCTACTATCTTTAGTCTTGCTAGTTGAATTCTTGCATAGTCTGCATGACTATCTTTTAATTTACTAACAGACTCTAATATTTTAATAGCGCCTTTGTAGTTACCTTTCTTTTCCTCTATTTTACATAATTCTATTACTGAAAATATTTCTGGATATTTACTTTCTCTTATTATCTTTGTAAAGTAACCTTCTGCTTTTTCGAAATCGTTTTGTTCTCTTTTTATTAATCCCATTTGATGTAGAGCACTATATTTATTATTTTTATCTAGTTCATATACATATTTAAAGCAAGAAAAAGCTTCATCTAGCTTTTTCTTATATTTTAGAATTAATCCATATTGGAATAGTAAGTATGGATTATCTGGTAAAAATTTTAATTCTTCTATTACTTTTTCTTTGGCTTCTTCATACTTTTTTGCTTGTATTAATTTTTTTATTTCTCTTATATAATCATTTTTATTTTTCATAATCGTTCCCCCTATTTATTTTTTTATTTATTTATTTTCTTAAAGCTTTGGTTCTAATTTCTTCTTTAATTAGTTTTACGAATTCTTCTGTACTAAGTGTTGTTGTTTCTTTTTCACCATGAAGACGATAACTAATTGTTTTTTCTTCTTTTTCTTTATCTCCTAATATTAATGTATATGGAACTTTTTGGGTTTGTGCTTCTCTTAGTCGATATCCTAGTTTTTCATTTCTATCATCTAGTTCTACTCTAATTCCTTCTTCTTTTAGTATTTCTGTTACTTCTTTTGCATAGTCTCCTTGGAATTCAGTGTTTACTGGAATTACTTTTACTTGTACTGGAGATAGCCATGTTGGGAAGGCACCTTTTGTTTCTTCAATTAAAAATGCTGTAAAACGATCGAACGTTCCAAAGATTGCTCTATGTATTACAACTGGAGTTTGTTTTTCTCCACCTTTATCTACATAAGTTAATTCAAAACGTCTTGGTAGTAAAAAGTCTAATTGACAAGTAGATAAAGTTACTTCTGGTCCTACTGCTGGCTTAACTTCAACATCTAACTTTGGTCCATAGAAAGCTGCTTCTCCTTCAGCTTCATAATAGTTTACATTTAATTTATTTAATACTTCACGAAGTTTACTTTCTGCAGCATCCCACATTTCATCATCATCAAAATATTTTTCTTTATCGTTCTTATCACGTAGAGATAATCTAAATTTATATTCTTTGATTCCAAAATCTTTATAAACATCTAAGATTAAGCTTACTACCTTTTTAAATTCTTCTCCAATTTGATCAGGCCTTACGAATAAATGTGCATCATTTTGACACATACAACGAACTCTTTCTAATCCTTTAACTGCACCTGATGCCTCATAACGGAAATCCGTTGCAAATTCTCCAATACGAATTGGTAAGTCTCTATAAGAATGCATTTTATTTTTATATACTAACATATGATGAGGACAATTCATTGGACGAAGTACAAATTCTTCATCATCTACTTTCATAACAGGAAACATATTTTCTTTATAATGATCCCAGTGACCTGATGTTTTATATAATTGTATTGTACCTACACATGGTGTATAAACATGATCATATCCCATTTCACGTTCTTTTTTATAAATATAATTTTCTAATTCTTTACGAACGATTGCTCCATTTGGTAACCATAGAGGCATACCTGAACCTACTAGTTCATGAGTAGTAAATATTTCTTGTTCTTTTCCTATTTTTCTATGATCTCTTTGTTTTGCTTCTTCTAATTCTTGTAAATATTTATTTAAATCTTCTTCCGACTCAAAACATACACCATAAATACGTTGTAACATTTTATTCTTAGCGTCACCTTTCCAGTAAGCTCCACTAAACTTAATTAATTTAAAATGTTTTAATTTTTTTACTGTATCTACATGAGGTCCTCTACAAAGATCTGTGAAATCTCCTTGTGTATAACAAGAAATTGTTTCTTCATTTTCATCCATTCTAGAAATTAAATCTTGTTTATAAGGATCATCTTTAAACATTTCTTTTGCTTCTTTTTTTGTTAATTCATGACGAACAATTCTTTTACCATCTTTGGCAATCTTTTTCATTTCACGTTCGATTTTAGGTAAATCTTCTTCTGTTAATGTCTTATCTCCTAAATCAATATCATAATAGAATCCTTCTTCTATTACTGGTCCTACCCAAAACTTTGCTTCTGGATATAAATGTTTTACTGCTTGTGCTAGTAAATGTGCACATGAATGATTTAGTACACTTAGTTCTTCATTTTCTTTGATATTTATCATAATGTTTCCTCCTATTTTAACGTTTTTTCTTATAGACTATTCCCTTCTCTTTGCAAAACCTTTCTAAGTCGTCATTATTTGGATTATCATAAGGAATATAACTAGTATTTTTTACACTACCATTTCCATCTCTAACTAGTACATATTTTCCTGTTGCTAGTTCATTATAAGATAGACTTTGTAGTCGTACTCTCTTTGGTACCTTTCTACCATTTGCTTCGATGATTGATTCCATATCATCATGATTTACATGGCACTTTGACTTAATCCCAAAAAGACTTAAAAACTTATTGGTTGTAATACTTAACGTATAAAGCTGCTTACGATTAAGTTTAAATCCTTTCGAATTATTTTTTTCTGTGGTTTCATAACCGTTTTTTTCTTTCATACTTTCATCCTTTTCACTACTACTTTTTTACACATGTATAAATAAAAATACACTCCTAAAAATTATCTAGAGGAGTGCATTACACGGTACCATCCTTGGTTTTTCTTGTTTTAGATAACGGTTTTGGCCGGAATTAGTTTTCATAATTCTACTCGAAAGGGAGTAATATATCATGTTTTTCTTCATTTTCACCAACCATGAAGTCTCTTTTAAAAAACAATTGATATATCATATCCTTTGTCAATGTATTTCTTTTTTCAATACATTTTAATCATAGCACTTTTTCTTTGTTTTTGCAACATTATCTACTTGTCCAAGTTGTTGGAACGTTTATTACTGATTGTAATCCCTGGAAACCTTCGTTATATCTTCTTTTTCCATATCTAAAAAAGCTCCCTAGATTGTTGCAGTTAGAATCGTTTGGATCAAAAATACTGCAGTCTAATAAAGTAACGTGTAGATGTACTCCTGTTGAGTTTCCTGTTGTTCCCATAAAGCCTAGATAATCGTTAATGGTTACTTCTTTTCCTACGTATAGATTGGGAGCATAACTAGATAGATGAACATATTGTGATGTGTAATTTTGTCCATTGATATTATGATTTACAGTAACGATATTGGCTCCTGCATAGTCTCTATAAATACCTGATATTACTCCGTTTGCTACTGGATAGATGGCTTCACTTGTTCCTCTAGGACTCGTGATATCTAAAGCAAAATGAGAATATGTGACATTACCACTAATAGAGCCTTGTTCTGTTGGGAGATACCAAATTCTTTTCGGTGCAGGAAGATTTGCTACTGAATTATTGGTCTTTGGAAGAGCTACTGCTTGAACAGTGCCATTACTCCCAGTATTTTTCATCTCTTTATAAATTTCAAAAATATTTTAGAATTTTATTCTACTTTCAATGCATTCGGATATATTTTCTTAAGCCGGCCATCATCAAACTTTTGATCCATAGTTTTCTGCCAGCTATGTGTTGCTACTGATACAGTCTCCAATAGCCAG
>CAJLUG010000082.1 GCA_905209745.1 uncultured Mycoplasma sp. | reverse complement strand
TTATCACTAATTTCTCTAATTGGATTTAAGATAGAATCTCCCATTTCATATTGAACTCCATTGATTGTAATGTATGGATACGCATTCTTTAGATATTGATACTGTGTGATTTGATTCGGTGTATCTTCATTTGGATAACCATCGGTTAGAAACAATACAACCATCTCTCTATCAGACTCTTTTTGATAGTTTTGTAAAATACTATCTACATTAACTAGTGCTTGATAATAATTGGTTGAACCTGTTACTTGTAGATTATCTATTTCATTTTTTAATAATTCTTCATCATTTGTTAACTCTGATATAATTCTTGATTCTGTTTCAAAAGTAATTAAAGAAGCTCTATTATTTTGGTTGGATAACAAACTTTGTATTAATTCTTTAGAATCACTTTTTACTCTGTCTAACTTTTCACCTGACATGGATCCAGAAATATCCAATACAAAGATAATATCGGTATATTGATTATTTGTCATCAGAGATGTATCTACATCAAGTGTTACTTCTGCTTCCCCGTAATTTATCCAATATCCTGATTTTGTTACTTGCCATGACCCTTCTTCGCCGGATGCAAAGTCGGTATTTTCAGACTCAATCACGATACTTCTTACAGGTTCTACTGCGGCGAAAGTGTACGAAATAGAAAATATAGTTAAACAAAGTACAAAAATAAATAGTGCGATACATTCTTTTTTATACTTTGTAAAAAAATGTTGAAGTTTGGTCATGATCTCACTCCTTGTATCTTCTCTAGCCCTTATAAAATATAGGTGGTGTAATCATAAAGGTGGTTACTTTATGATTCGTCGTTATATTTCAACGGTTTTAATGACATTGACTAAAATTTTGACTAATTATTTTTGGAGTGATTTGTAGATATTTGTCGAATATATATAAGTTTTATCTCTATTTTATGACTAAAAATTTGACTAAGAATAAAGTGTATTACTCGTAAAATTTACTAAAATGTATACTAGAATTTGTAAATTTAATTGTAAAAACACCTAAAATATAGTATATTTAATATGATAAAGAGTAGATTTTATAGTATTTTTACAATCATAAAGTAACCACCTTTATGAAAATTATTATATAGAAAAATTAAATAGATATTTGTCGTTTTTAGGCAAAAAAAAGCTAGTTCTTTGATGTGAACTAGCTTTTTAGTAGTTTGTCATTTTACTTTGGAGTTTTTCTATGTTTTCTTTACTTGATGTAATGGTCATAGATACTCTATTTAGTTTATCGTAAGTATGAAGGGTATTGTTTTTTAAATCGTCTATTATATTATTCGTAATTTGTTTTATATTTACTTTGTCTACTACTTGATAATCTAGATAAATATCATTACCATCTTGGATAACATCTACATCGTTAGTAGTTTCATAGTAAGAAATTTGAATACGTACTTTATCTTGCATAGTATTATCTACTATATATTTTGTTGCGCCTAAGTCATAATAGTGAATTCTAAGTTCATCATTCATGTTAAATACTTCTTCTTTTTGTTCTGTACTGTAGTCGTTTGGTACTTCGTTTACTATATTTATATTTAAGAAATACCAAATAGATAGTGCTAGACCAATAGATCCTACTACTAGGGATGAAATTATGGTAATAATAATTCTTCTTTTACTAAATTTTAAATTGAAGACAAAGTCTAGTATTAATTCAATTACAACGATTTCAAATACGACAATCGCTAGAGTTAGTAAAATAGGTCCTACTAGGAATAATCCTTTCGCAATTACTACTAATAATAGTACTAGACCAATTACTGTTGTGATGGTCATGATACCGATTGGGATTAAGAATAATAAGAATATTCCTTTTAGAGTAATGGTAATACACTTTACTAGAAGATCTAAGAGACTAAAGCCGTTTGTTTTTCTAGTAATTATTTTTACTTTTTCTTTTGACTCCTTTGCAGGATTGTTTTCAGTTTTTTCCTCTTTTACTTCTTCTATTACTTCTTCTACAATAATTTCTTCTTCATCTAAAAATTTTAATTTAAAGATATATAAGAAACTAGCGATTGCGAAGATGACGTAGAGACCATTAAAAATAAATTCCCAGAAATTTGTAAAGAACATGGTAAAGACATTGTCTCCTGTATTAAATAGACTAATTACAATATCCTTTAATAACATAAATGGAATAGAACAGATTAAAATGACGCAGACAATAATAAATATTTGGGCAAGCATTTTAATTAATTCTTTGATACTTTTATGTTCTAATACATAGATTGTCTTTTTAATATAGCTTGTAATACTCTGGAAGATATTTTTTACGACGCTACTGGCATCTTTTTTTTCACGTTCTTCTGTAATATCTTTATTAATTAATGCATCAAGTTCACAGTGAAAGATATTACAGATTGCGATTAATTTATCCATTTCAGGATAACTGTTACCGGATTCCCACTTTGAAACAGATTGTCTAGTTACTCCTAATTGTTCTGCTAGCTGTTCTTGAGAGATTCCTTTTTCTTTTCTTAATTTTTGTAAGTTTTCTCCAAACTTCATTTTTTTCACCTCACGAGAAAAATCATATAATGTTTTGTGGTTGCATTCTACCAAGTTTCGGTTGTTTTTTGTCACTTTTTGGTTGCATAAGAGGCTTTTTCAATGATTTTATATAAAGTTTCGATGTCCCCTTTTGTAAAACTATCTTTTTTTAATAATAATGCTAGTTTATCTTTTAGTATTAAACAGATGACATCTTTTTTCTCTTTTACCTTTTTAATATCTTTGGTATCTGTTTCTTCTTTTCCTTTGATTGTTAGATTTTCTAGGGTAATCTTTTTTTCTGTAATCGTTACTCTCATTTTCATTTCTGTGTTGTTGGTGTCTTTCATAAAATTACGATAAGTTATCTTTGATAATATTGTTGGAAAGATAAAATAATAAAAGAGACCAATTACCGTTACTATTAAACTAAATATTGCGAATTCTAAATCTTTTTCTATAAATGATGTGATTGTAGAAATAAAAGTTAATAATATTAAGATTAAAAATACTTTGGTTCTTAGATGTAGTTTATAAAATTCTTGTAATAAATTTTCTTCATAAATATATTCATTTACTATTTTCATATTATCCCTCCACTACACCATTATATCAGAAAAAAAGAGGTAATATTCCCTCTAATCATTATTTTTTACAAAACGATTAAATTCTTTTATTTCTGGTGTTTCTAAATTAGTATCGTTTAGTTTTTCTATTAAGTTTTTCTGTTCACGTGATAATTTCTTTGGTGTATATACTTTAAATACTACGTACATATCCCCTTTTCTCTTACGGAATTTATTATCTACACCTTTACTGCGTATTCTTTGTTTATCTCCAGAGTTTGTTCCTGGTAATACGTTTAGTTTTACATTACCATAAAGGGTTGGTATTTCTTTTTTGCAACCTAGAATTGCTTCTGGTAATGTTAGAGGTACTTCTACATAGATATCGTCTTCTTGTCTTATAAATACATCGTGTTCTTCTACTCTAAATTCTAAGTATAAGTCTCCGTTTTCACCACCGTTTGTTCCAGGGTTTCCTTTACCAGATACACGTAGGCGGTCTCCTGTTGTGATACCTGCAGGGATATTAATGGTAATGGTTTTATTTCTTTTTACTTTACCTTTCCCTTTACAAGCAGTACATTTTCTCTTAAAGGTATGGCCTGTACCATTACATTCTGGACAAGTAGTCTTGGATACGAAAGAGCCTAATATTGTATGTTGTTCACTGGTAACGGTTCCTGTTCCATGACAAGTACTACAAGTTTCTTCTCCAAATCCACCTTTACCGTCACACTCTTCACAGTCTTCTACGACGTCTAAGTTTAGTTTCTTTTCTGTTCCAAAAATAGCTTCATCAAAATCTAAATCCATGCGCATTAAAACGTCGCTACCACGACGGGCACGGTTTGATCTAGAAGAGGTGTTTCCACCAAAACCGAAACCAGAAAATCCGGTTGCTCCTCCGAATATGGAATCAAAGATGTCACCAAAATCGAAGTCACTCGCATCAAAGCCTCCGAAGTTAGAATATCCACCTCCTCCATTACCAACTCCTGCATGACCATATTGATCATACATTTTACGTTTTTGTTCATCTGATAATACGGAATAGGCTTCTTGGGCTTCTTTAAATTTTTCAGCAGCATCTGGATTATCTTTATTTAAATCTGGATGGTACTGTTTTGCTTTTTTACGAAAGGCACTCTTTATTTCATCTTGAGATGCGCTCTTACTTACTCCTAAGACCTCATAATAGTCCCTTTTATTACTGTTTGCCATGTCATCACTTCCTTACTTAACTTTGTAATTGTTTAAACGTATCTTTCGTTTTTGTAAACATTTCCATTGCCTCATCAAAGACTTTGGTATCTGTTAAATCAACGTCAATTATTTTTAGGAGTTCTAATGGATCATTTTTTCCTCCTGAAGATAGAAATGTTATATATTTTTCACGGAATCCAGGCTTTTCTTCTAAAATATTTTTGGCAATAAAACTTGCGATTGATAAACCTGTTGCGTATTGGTAGACATAAAATGGTCTGTAAAAGTGTGGAATTCTTAACCATTCATAACGTATTTCATCATCTACTACTACGTTGTTTCCAAAATATAATTTATTTAATTCATAGTATTTATCACATAATTTGTCAGCTGTTAGTACTTCATTTTTATCTACTAGTTCATGCATATATAGTTCAAACTCTGCAAACATTGTTTGACGGAAAACTGTACCTTTAAACGTATCTAGACGTTCGTTTAATATGGCTAGTTTTTCATCACTATCTTTGGCATGATGTTCCATATAATAAGATAGTAATAATTCGTTTACAGTTGATGCAATCTCTGCTAGAAATATGGAATAG
>CAJLUG010000081.1 GCA_905209745.1 uncultured Mycoplasma sp. | reverse complement strand
GTTTGCGAAAAATTTTAGTCGAGATGAGATGATTGAAGCTATTGAATTGTGTCATCTATACGATGTAAAATTTTACGCTACGATGAATACTTTAGTAAAAAATAATGAAGTAGATTCTTTTTTAGAGCAAATTGAATTTTTATATCAACATGGTGTAGATGCCGTGATTATGCAAGACTTTGGAATGATTTCTTATGTATTAGAAAAATATCCTAATTTAGAGGTTCATGCTTCTACACAGTTTAATAACTCTTCACGGGAGACTGTTGAATTATTATATCGTATGGGAGTAAAAAGAGTGGTATTATCTCGAGAGTTATCGTTAGAAGAAATTCAGTCTATTTCTACTCCTATTGAAAAAGAAGTATTTATTCATGGGGCATTATGCGTTTCTTATTCAGGTTGTTGTCTTATGAGTTCTATGATTGGTGGTAGAAGTGGAAACAGAGGAGAGTGTGCAGGTTCTTGTCGCTTACCTTATCGCTTATTTCATCAGAATGAGATGCTTTCTGATTATCAATATTTACTTAGTATGAAAGAGTTAAATACCAGTAGTCGTTTTTCGGAACTTTTAGATAGCGATATTTATAGTTTTAAAGTGGAAGGTCGGATGAAAAGTCCAGAGTATGTAGGGTTTATTACACAGATGTATCGCAAACTTATTGATCAACATGATTTTTCTAATCTTGACCAAGATGAGCAGAAATTAAAAACTATTTTTAATCGAGAATTTACTTGTGGGCATTTGTTTGGCTATGATGGAAGAGGACTTATCAATGCGAAAAGTCCTAATCACATTGGACTTTCTATTGGTAAGGTTTCCTCTTGTCAAGCTGATAAGATTGGTATTTTACTTGATAAGCCGTTACATCAGGAAGATGGTATTCGTTTTTTAGAGTCTGGAAAAGGAATGATTGTTAACTTTTTATATGATAAACAGGGTAAGTTAGTTTCTAATGTCCGTGCTAAGGAGTTATGTTATGTAGATAATAAAGTCGGACTTACTAGCAAGGATTCAGTACATAAAACTTCGGATTTTCTACTTTCTTCAGAATTTTCTCAATTACCAGTTAGAAAGATTCCTGTTACCTTTCAGGTAAGTGCCCATATCGGAAAAAAGTTTAAGGTTACTATTAGCGATGGTGTAGATAGTTTTTGTGAAGAGGGTAGTGAGATTGTTCCAGCAGAACATTCTCCAGTTTTAGAAGAACATATCCGGCGACAATTAGGAAAACTTGGGAATACGCCTTTCGTCAGCCAAGAAATAGAAGTTTCTAGTGATAAAAATATTTTTATTTCTCTACGAGAGATTAATGAAATTCGTAGAAATTTGGTTTCTAAATTAATACAGTGTCGTAAGAGTCCACGATATCAGCTTGTTATTCGTCAGGTATCTTTTCCTCTGGTTTCTATTTCTTTTCAACCTGGTAGAAGTGCTTTCGTTTATACAGAAGAACAGATGAAGTTATGTTTAGAACATGATTTTTCTCTAGTTTATACTTCTAATTATTCTTTATATCAGAAATTTAAAAATAACGATTCTGTTTATTATGCTTTACCAAGATGTCTATTTGAGTTTACCCCTCATTTAGAAGAGCGTATGTTAGTTCGTGATACTTTCGATGTTTCTTCTTATCAAGCAATTGGTGACTATACACTCAATGTATTTAATATTTATACGGCTTATTATTTGTATCGTTTAGGTTTTTTAAAAGTAACTTTATCTGTTGAGTTATCGTTAGAAGAAATTAGACAATTTGTAACTTTATTTCAAAAGACATTTGGTGTTTTTCCTAATGTTGAAGTTGTTGGTTATGGTAGAGTTGAAGATATGATTATTAAAGGTAATATTTTAGATTTGGAAGAAGACCAATATACTTATTATTTAGAAGATTTACGAAAAAGACAGTTTCCAGTTTATTATCATGATGGAAAAACTATGGTTTTAAATTATCAGAAGCAAGATATGCACGTTATTTCTACTTTAGAAGATATTGCTTGTATTCGTTATCAGTTCTTTGATGAGACAAAGGAAGAGATTTTATCTATTTTGTAGTGTAAAAATTATTTGATTTATGATAGAATAGAAATAGATGGGATGTGATATTAGATGAAGAAAAATGAGGAAGAAAAAAGGGTAATTCCAGTTAAAAATTATATACTTTTGGTTTTATTAGTACTTGCCGTTGTGATTATCGTTTTCTATTTATGTGATTTATATCAAGTCTATGATGCTCATCAAAGAGAAGTTCCAGTTATTGGTGATACTTTAGTAGAGATTTCTCCAGATGAATTAGATCATTATATTATGGAAAATCCTACGAGTGTAGTTTATATGTGTACTGCTTCTGATTCTTTTTGTAGACATTATGAAAGAGACTTAAAGAAATTAATAGAAAAAGATAATTTGCAAGATACTATTATTTATTTGAACTTAAGTGATATTGATGTAGATAGTTTTGTTGATAGTTTTAATAGTAGATATCCCTATCGAGCTCTTCTTACTACTTCTTATCCTGCTTTGGTTGTATTTGAAGAGGGAGAAGTACAGGGAATCTTACAAGGTAGTAAGAAGGAAGAACTTACTATTTCTAAAACAGAACAGTTTATAGAAATGCATCAAATACAAGAACAAGGAGAGGGAGAATAATCTCTCTTTTATTAGGAAGTGAAATTTTATGAATCATATTGTGTTGTATCAACCCGAAATACCACAGAATACAGGAAATATTATGCGTACTTGTGTTGCGACTGGGACGAAATTACATTTAATTAAACCATTAGGCTTTTTATTAGATGATGCTCATTTAAAACGTTCAGGTGTTAATTATATCGATAAGTTAGATTATCAGGTATATGAAAATTTCAGTGAATTTAAAGAAAAGAATCTAGGTATTTATTATTATTTTACTCGATATGGTAAAAAGCCACATTCTAGTTTTGATTATTCTAATCCAGAGAATGAAAACTTGTATTTTATCTTTGGAAAAGAGTCTACTGGTATTCCGAAAGAAATTTTAAGAGAGCATTTAGATTATTGTATGCGCATTCCTATGACCGATAATG
Organism: uncultured Mycoplasma sp.; assembly: GCA_905209745.1. Taxonomy (GTDB): domain Bacteria; phylum Bacillota_I; class Bacilli_A; order RF39; family UBA660; genus Faecimonas. The sequence continues at coordinate 1,916 of CAJLUG010000081.1, read as the reverse complement.
TTAGAGCGCTTAATGTATCTAATAGTGTTGCGATTGTGATTTACGAAGCATTAAGACAACAAAATTATCAAGGATTATTATTAACTGAACCACATAAGGGTGCTGATTATTTAGAAAGAGATTGTGAGTAACGTGAAAGAAGACATTGAAAGAAGTATTATTACAAAGTTTCGCAAAGAGATTTGGCGTCCTTTTACTAAAGCGGTTCGCGATTATCAATTAGTTGAAGAAGGAGATAAAATTGCGGTTTGCATTTCTGGTGGAAAAGATTCTATGTTACTTGCCAAATGTATGGAGGAGTTACAAAAACATGGAAAAGTAAAGTTTGATCTTTGTTATATTGTGATGGATCCTGGATATGAGCCTCGAGTGTATGAAAAAATTCTTCATAACGCAAAAGTTTTAGGTATTGATATTCAAGTGTTTACCTCTAATATTTTTGATGTTGTTAACAGTCAAGACCGATCTCCTTGTTATCTTTGTGCTAGGATGAGACGAGGCTTTTTATATGCTAGAGCTCAGGAACTTGGTTGCAATAAGATTGCTTTAGGTCATCACTTTGACGATGTTATTGAAACTATCTTGCTATCTATTTTTTACGGTGGGGAATATAAAAGTATGCCACCTAAATTAAAAAGTACCAACTTTGAGAATATGGAATTGATTCGTCCTCTATATTTGGTTAGAGAAGATGCCATTATGCGTTTTGCACAATATCATCATTTAGAATTTATCGATTGCGCATGTAAAATGACATCTTCAGCACCAGAAAATTCTAAACGATTGGAAATGAAAATGTTAATACGAGCTTTAGAAGAGAAGAATCCAAATGTTGCGGCTAACATTTTCAAATCTTCAGAAAATGTAAATATAGAGACTTTACTAGGTATCAAAAAGGATGGTAAAAAAATTAGTTTTTTAGATAATTATGATAAGTAATTATCTTTTTTTGTATAAAACTTCTTTTTTTCTCTCATAAAAAAGATGAAAGGAGAGTTTTATGTCAAAATATAAAGTAGAAATCAGTGGTATTGATACTAGTAAAATTCCTGTACTTACGAATGAAGAGATGACCTCTCTTTTTCATGAGCTAAAAGAAAACGGAGATTTACAGGCTCGTGATTTATTAGTAGAAGGTAATCTAAAGTTGGTTCTTTCTATTTTGAAACGTTTTCAGCATCGCGTTGAAAATATGGATGACCTTTTTCAGATTGGTTGTGTAGGTTTGTTGAAAGCGATTGATAATTTTGATTTATCACATGAGGTACGTTTTTCTACCTATGCAGTTCCAATGATTTTAGGTGAAGTACGTAGATATTTACGTGATAATAACAGTATACGTGTGAGTCGTTCTCTACGTGATATTGCTTATAAATCATTAAAGTATAAAGAGACTTATTATAATAATGTTGGAAAGGAACCTTCTATCGATGAAATCTCAGAGTATTTAGGAGTTCAACCTTATGATGTTGTGCAGGCATTAGATTCTTTACGTGAACCTGTCAGTATGTTTGAACCTATTTATTCTGATGGAGGAGACACCATATTTTTGTTTGATCAGATTGAAGACAAACGTAACAAAGGGGAGCCATCGTTAAAGGTTGCGATTGATGAGGCAATTATGAAGTTGGAAGACAGAGAACAATTTGTGTTGGATGAAAGATTTGTGGTAGGAAAAACACAAATGGAAATTGCCAACGAATTGCAGATTAGCCAAGCACAAGTTTCTCGTATTGAGCAAGGTGCTATTAAACAATTAAAGAAAGTTTTAAAGTAATCTGCATATAGTTTATTAGGTGGTGTTATGCGTTTATCAGAGCTTCAAAGTAAAAGTATTGTTACTGTTGTTGACGGAAAAAATGTTGGTAATATTATCGATGTTAATATTATGATGGATGGCAGAATCGAATCCTTAA
>CAJLUG010000080.1 GCA_905209745.1 uncultured Mycoplasma sp. | reverse complement strand
AAGAATGGAGAAATTTATGAATTATAGGAAATATGAGTTATTTGATAGTGTTAGGATTTTAATTTTAATAGGAGTAGTTGTAGTTTTCTTGTTGTTATCATTTTTAATTCGCTCTTCTATTAAAGTATATGACTCTATTTCTGCTTATGTTATCAACAATAAAGAAGTTATGGCGTTAGTTAGTGATGATCAGTTAGCGTTTTTAAAACATAATACATTTTTATTAGTAGATGGTAAGAGGAGGTCCTTTCTACTTCGTGATACTATATCTAAAGTATTAAAAAGAGATGGTGTTTGGTATCATCAGGTAGTAATTGAAGTTCGTCTTTCTTCTAAGTATCAATATTATGATAGTGTTATCTTAAATTGTTATAGAAAAGATATTTCTTTTATAGAATCTTTTTACCAGATATGGAAAGGAGTTTAGATGAAGAGTGTAGATGTTTATGAATTAGATCAAGTAAGAGGAGGTGTATCAGGATGGGCACTTGTTGGTATTGCAGCTGTTATAGTGTTTTTGGCTGGAGTTTTTGAAGGTATCACTAGTCCTAATCCTTGTAGAAAATGAAAAAAGTAGATAATAGTGAGTTAGATTCTATCGTTGGAGGAGATAGTATTTCGGGAACTGTAATCAATGCTTTTGTGAATGTTATCGAATTATTAATGGAAGCAGGACGCAGTTTTGGAAGTGCTATTCGTCGAGGAGTTGAGGGTAATTTATGTCCATTAGAGTAAAAAAGTTTAAAATTTTAGTTAAAAATTGTTGAAATATAAGGAAACTTCTGTTATAATTCTTTGTAGTTATAGCGAAGGGAGGGATAATGATGGCAACACAAGTAACAGTAAAAAACGGAAATTTGGATTTAGCACTAAGAAAATTCAAACAAAAAGTGGCTAGAGACGGTGTCCCTTCAGAGTGCAAAAAACGTGAATCTTATATTAAACCAGGAGTAGCAAGAAGAGCAGCAAAAAAAGAAGGAATTAAGAATTCAAAGAAAAGAAATCGTAGAGATTATAGAGACTAAGGTCTCTTTTTCTTTGCATATTTTTTCTTCGTTTTGTATAATAATTATAAGGAGATGGTGATATGGTAGAAAAATTAAAAAAAGATATGATTGAGGCTATGAAAAGTAAAGATAAGTTTCGTCTTACAGTAATTCGTATGGTTAAAGGAGAACTTGATAAAGAACATATTGATAAGAAAAGAGAAATTAATGATGAGTTACTAGTAGAAGTTGTTAGTCGTGGTATTAAACAAAGAAATGATTCTATTTTAGAGTTTGAAAAAGCAGGTAGAAGTGATTTGGTTGCTAGTGTAAAAGATGAAGTAAAAATATTAGAAGAATATTTACCAGAACAATTAACAGAAGATGAGATTAATCAAGTGATAGATGATGTGTTTTCTATAGTTAAACCGGAGGGGGCACGTGATATGGGACGTGTGATGAAGGAAGTTAGTCCTAAATTAAAAGGACGTGCTGATATGAAAAAGGTTAGTGAGATTATTCGAGCAAAGTTACAATAAAAGACTAAAGAGTCTTTTTTTTTCATATATTTTATTAGGTGATGTTATGCTTTCTAGAGTAAAAGACTATATTTTAGATAATGAGTTTCGAATCACTTTGTTTGAAGATAGAATATTGATTGTTAATTTTATAAAGATTTTATCATTAGAAGAAAGTAGAGTATCTATTTCTACGGGATATGGAAGAATGGTTATTAAGGGTAGAGAATTTACTTTGAATCGGTTATTAGAACATGAAGTATTAATTTCTGGTACTATCGATACAGTAGAGGTTTTTTATGATTAGTAAGTATAAAGTATTGGTTCAAGGTAAAAATCTATCTTATTTTCTATCTTTGGTTATTTCTAAACATATTGTGTTATATGATTTGGATCAGGCACATGACAGAGTTATTTTTGTTGTGGATGAAAAAGGGTATCAGAAGTTACTAGATATTAAGACGAGTTGTTCTATTACGGTTCTTAATCGTTATGGTATTGCGAAAGTAATTTATTTAGTAAAGAAGTATTTTGTTTTTCTTTTGGGACTTCTATTTTTCTTTTTGGTTTTATTTTTATTACAAAATATAATCTTTGATGTGAAAGTTATTCATTCTAGTAAAGAGATACAGAATCTTTTATATCAGGATTTAGAAGAGTTTGGTATTAAAAAATTTCATTTTAAAGTAAGTTATGAAGAAAAAGAGGAGATTGTTTCTAAGATCTTAGAAAAAGAGACGGATAAAGTAGAATGGTTAGAAATAGAAGAAGTAGGGGTCTCTTATGTAATAAGAGTAGAAGAGAGAAAGAAAAACAAAGAAAAGACTACGTGTAATTTTCAAAATATTGTTGCGAAAAAAGATGCTAGAATTATTGATATTGATGCGGAAGAAGGAGAAGTTGTAAAAAAGGAGTTAGATTATGTAGAAAAAGGGGAAGTGATTATTAGTGGAGTTATTCATAATAAAGAAGATATTGTTAGTAAGCGATGTGCGAAAGGTAAGGTTTATGGAGAAGTTTGGTATCAAGTACATTTAGATATTCCTAAGTATTATCATGAAGAAAAAATAAAGGGAGAAGAAAAACATACTTTAAAAATAGAGTTTTTAAATTATTCTTATGCACTTTTTTCTAGTGGGTCTACTTATCAAGTAAAAAAAGTGCCACTTTTAGCGTCTAGGATTTTACCAATTTCTATTTCTTTTGTTACCTATAGAGATACGGTAGTTACAGATAAAGAGTATACGTTAGATACGATTGATGAATATAGTTTTTTCCTTGCTGAAGAAAAGTTAAAACAACAAATTTCCTCTTCTAGTGAGATTATGTCTAAAAAAATTTTGAAAAAGTATGAAAAAGATAGTAAAATAGTAGTAGAAGTATTTTTTAAAGTAAAAGAAGATATTACAGATATTAGTACCGTTGATACTAGTACGGAAGAACAAGAAGAACAAAAGGAGGAATAGAAATGTTTGGACCATTGTCATCTACAATTCAAGGTGTTGTTGATTTTACTTGGCCAATGGTCTTGATTTCTACCATTATTATTGTGTCTTTTCGTATTGCTTATGTGATTAAGAATAAAATAAAGTTTGTTTTGTATCAAGATTTATTAATGTTAGCTTTCATTATATATGTTTTGTGTTTGTTCCAAGTAGTAACGTTTCAAGATACGGTTAGTTGGTCAAGTAATAATTTTATACCGTTTAAAGAAATTTTTAGGTATGACTTTGGTAGTCGACTATTTATTAAGAATGTCGTAGGAAATGCGGTATTGTTTTTACCATTTGGTTTTTTTGTCAGTTACTACTTAAAGAGTCAAAATGGATTTCTACCTTTTGTTTTAACTTTGATCGCCTCTTGTTCTATTGAAACCGTACAGATGCTTATTGGTAGAGTATTTGATATCGATGATATTTTACTTAATTTGGTTGGAGGAATGCTTGGTTTTCTTATTTATTATTTGTTATCTAAGTTGTCTAAAAAATTACCGGATGTCTTGAAAAGTGATATGGTTTTGAATATAATAGCAGTGGTTTTACTGATTGGAATAATTACGTTATTGTAGGGAGAATGGTATATGAAAGAATTTCAAATATTTAATGAAACAGAGCAAAAAATTAAAGAATTACATACTGTAAAGAAAGTGTTGGATTTGGCAATTAAGAAGGAAAAATTACATAATGTGGTATTTAATGTCATTATTGTTGATAATAATTATATTCATGAGTTAAATAAAGAGTATCGACATATTGATAGAGAAACAGATGTAATTACTTTTGCTTTAGAAGATAATCAGGGAGTGGTTTTACCGGATCGAATTCGAGTACTTGGAGATATTTATATTTCTATTGATAAGGCAAAGAGTCAAGCGGAAGAATATGGACATACACTTACTAGAGAACTTTCCTTTTTGGCAGTACATGGATTTTATCATTTGTTAGGATATGATCATCAAAACAAAGAAGAAGAAAAAATCATGTTTATGAAACAAGAGGAGGTATTAGAAGAATATGGAATCAAAAGATAAGAAAAAAATACAGATTATTGATCATAAAAGATTAAGAGATAGTTTCCGTTATGCTTTCTTGGGTATTTTACAAGCCTATAAGGGAGAACAGAATTTAAAAATTCATACAGTGATTGCGATTATGGTTATTATTTGTGGGTTTATTTTTGATATTACTTATGTAGAATGGTTAGTTTGTCTTGTTTTAATTGGACTAGTGTTAATGGCTGAGTTTTTTAATACGGCGATTGAGTATGTTGTTGATCTTGCTTCTCCAGAGATTCATCCTCTAGCAAAAGCGGCAAAGGATACAGCTAGTTCTGGTGTGCTTATGATGGCTATTGTTTCGGCAATTATTGGTCTTATTATTTTTATTCCACATATTATTTTGTTTGTAGGTGAAGTGTTATGATAGAAAGACTAAAAGAGTTATTGAAAAATAGTTATAGTCCTTATTCCCATTTTCCAGTTAGCGCTATTGTTGTTATGAAGGATGGAAAGACTTTTTCTGGTGTCAATATAGAAAATGCAAGTTATGGAGCTACGATTTGTGCAGAGAGAAGTGCTATTTGTGCTGCAGTTAGTGCAGGATATCAAAAGGGTGAGTTTTTAGAACTTCATGTTATGGTAGGTAGTGGTAAGATAGGGACTCCTTGTTTTTTATGTAGACAAGTAATTAGTGAATTATTTTCGCCAACTGCTTCTATTTATTGTTATTCTACAGGTGGAGAGGTTCAAGAGTTTAAAGTAAGAGACCTTTGTGTTGCGCCTTTTGGAAGTGAGGATTTGTTATGAGATGTGGATTTGTTAGTATTGTTGGAAGACCCAATGTAGGAAAGAGTACATTACTTAATAGTTTACTTGGTATGAAATTAGCGATTACTTCTAATGTTAGTGGTACTACGCGTAATATTATTCAAGGAATTTATAATGATTGCGATTCGCAAATTATTTTTATTGATACTCCTGGTAT
>CAJLUG010000079.1 GCA_905209745.1 uncultured Mycoplasma sp. | reverse complement strand
AAGAAGCTATCGAGTTATGTGATTTAAATTCTTTTGCTTTAGAAAAGTTTTATCAGGAAAATCAAGAGGATATTCATTGTGTATGTAAAGAATTAAAAAAAGTAAAATAACTTTAAATTCTACTTTTTTTTTATGCGAGAATTTGCTATACTGTTAATAGAATAGAGGGTGTTTATCATGCTAGGTAATATTTTAGAAATTAATGATAATAGCGTGTTAATCAAGTTGGCTATTGATATTAATAAGCAACCAAATTTGGTAAATTTACATGTTGTTTTTGAGTATCAAAATAAAAAGATTGTAGGGGAGATTGTTAAGGTTACACAGACAGAGATGATTGCCAATGTTGTTGGGGAAATCAATCAAAGTGGGTTTACTCCAGGAGCGACTTCTAAACCATCTTTTAAATCTTTGGTACGTTTAATTAAAATGGACGAGTTGGAACTTATTTTAGGAAAACAAGAGACGGGACCTGGTGTTACTTTCTTTGGGACAAGCAATGTTTATGAAGGATATCGTATTAATGTTAGTATTAATGAGTTCTTTAGTAATCACTTTGCCATTTTAGGAAATAGTGGATCTGGTAAAAGTTGTACTGTTGCGAGTGTTGTTCAAAAGTTATTTACTTCTACGCCAACACCTCCCATTAGTTCTAATATTTTCTTTTTTGATGCGTATGGAGAGTATACTCATGCTTTTTCCGGTTTTCATAAAGTAAATCCATTATTAAATTATAAAACTTATACTACCAATACCTTACAGAACCAAACAGAAATTATTCGTATTCCTGTATGGTTACTTGATGTAGATGATTTGGCATTGTTATTAGATGCAACGACACCTACACAGTTACCTATTTTAGAGAAGACTTTAAAATTAGTACCAATTCTTACGGGAAGTTCAGAAGTAGTTATTAAACGAAAAAATGATATTATTGCTCGTGCATTACAAGATATTTTACTTTCTGGTAATGATTCTACTAAGATTCGGGACCAAGTAGTTGCGGTACTTACGAAGTTTAATACGCCAGAGTTGAATTTGGAAAGTACTATTGCACAACCGGGATATGTTCGTACTTTGAAACAATGTCTATATGTCGATAAGACTGGTAAGATGCAAGAGATGGAACTGGTTGTGGAATTTATTCGTGGTTATATTACGGATGAACAAGAAGAGATAAGGGAAGAAGATTTAAATAAATTTTATTCTCTTAATGATTTGGAACTTGCGATGGAGTTTGCGCTTATTAGTGAAGGTATTTTAAAGAGTGAAAAAGTCTTTGATTATGCCAATGTACTTAGTGTACGTCTACATACGTTAGCGAATAGTCCTAGTAAAGAGTATTTTAGTTATCCTAAGTATGTTACGAAAGAAGAATTTATTCAAGAGTTATCTATTGATAAGATGACTGGACAGAAGTGTCAGGTTGTTAACTTTAATATTAATTATATTGATGATCGTTTGGCAAAAGTAATTACGAAGATTTTATCTCGTATGGTATTTACTAGAGCGGTTGAGTTAGAAAATCGTGGGGCAGAAGCTTATCATATTATTATTGAAGAGGCCCATCGTTATGTTCAAAAAGATAGGGATTTAGATTTACTTGGTTATAATATATTTGAACGTATTACGAAAGAGGGACGTAAGTATGGAGTCTTTTTAGGTCTTATTACACAAAGACCTAGTGAATTGTCTGATACGGCGATTTCTCAGTGTTCTAACTTTGTTATTTTACGTACTCTACATCCAAAGGATTTAGATTATATTCGTAATATGGTACCTAATGTTTCTAGTGAGGTTGTCTCACAACTTAAGAGTTTAAAACCGGGAAATTGTATTGCGTTTGGTAATGCTTTTAAAGTACCGACTTCTATGTATATTGAGATACCAAATCCTAGACCACTTTCTAATAATGTTGATTTGGAAACTGTTTGGTATCAAAAAGTAAATCCAGATCAATTAACTTCTGTAGTTAATCGTAGTTCTATGGTTACAGGTATGAGTGAAATTCCAGTACAGACAGCAGACTTTAATAGTGTTTCTGTTCATACTATTCAACCGGTACAAGTGGCTAGTGTACCAGCAAATGATGGTGGTATGGGGAATCGATTTATTCAGACAGTGGATAGTTCTATAAATACGTAAAAAGTCCTTTGTCTTTTTATAAATATGTGATAAAATAGTAAGTAGTTAAGATAAAATGGAGGATATAGATATGGCTTTAGATAAATTAAAAACTTTATTTGGTGGAGAGGATGAAGTGTTAGAAGAGGGAGCAGACGAAGAATTTTACTCTACTTCTCGTGAAGAATATCATGAAGAAAATGGTGTTGCTGGTAGTAAAATGATGTTGCTTGAACCTCGTGCTTATTCTGAGAGTCAACAGATTGCGGATTATTTAAAATCTCGTAGTGCTGTTGTCGTTAATTTAAAAAGGGTAACTCCTGATCAAGCAAAGAGAATTGTAGACTTTTTAAGTGGTACGATTTACGCTATTGGTGGAGATTTACAAAAATTAGGAGGAGGAATTTTCTTATGTACTCCTAATAATGTTAATGTTGAGGGTAAGATTAGTGATGATAATACACCTACAAAATCTACTCGTGGAAAAAAAGATAAAGATGATGATTTTGATTTTTAGTTGTTAGGTAAGTTACTGAGGTGATTATATGGAAAAATTTAGTTATGAAGCTAATGGATATAATCGTCAGGAAGTAAATCAGTTTATTAGTGATGTCATTGTACAGACAGAAGGTATTATTAAGAAGTGTCAAGCACAAAGAGATGCATTAACTCAGGTAAATCGTGAACTTCTTCATTATAAAGAGATGGAAGATACCTTAAAAAAAGCTATTATGAAAGCTGAGGAGACTGGTGATAATATTAAGAGAATGGCTAGAGAAGAGCATGATATGATTATTAGTGATGCCAAAAATAATGCTAGTCGTATTGTCAATGAAGCACTTTTAAAAGCTGAAAAAATAGAAAATAATGCAGAAACTTTAGAAAGAAATATGAAAATATTTAAACGAAAGTTGAAAGTTATTTTGGAGCAGCAACAAGCGGTTGTTGATGAGATTGAACTTTTAGAACTAGATCCTAGATAGGTCTAGTTTTTTGTTTGTGTACTTTTGATATGTTATAATATTACGTGATTGAGGTGACTTATGGAAAAAGCTAAGAACGTAGTAGAGTTTTATTTATTTTGTAATGAGTTAAAACATTTGATTCGTACTGGATGGAGGGATTGGCATGTGGATAGTGACCGGTTAGAGAGTGTTGCGGAACATATTTATGGTGTAGAGATGTTAGCGATGGCTATTTATTCAGAATATGATTTTGATATTGATTTAAAAAAAGTGGTGATGATGGTAGCTTTACATGAGTTAGAAGAGATTGTTATTGGGGATTTGACACAGTTTCAGATTTCTAGAGAGGAAAAGGCAAGACTTGGGCATGAAGCTGTACGTGATGTACTTGCGCCTTTAGCTATTCATTATTCATGATGATTTAGAGAGATTCGTATTTGAGTTTGATGAGAGAAAGACGAAGGAAGCTCGTTTTGCTTATTTCTGTGATAAGTTAGAGTGTGATATTCAAGCCAAACTTTATGATTTAGATGGGGCAGTATCTTTAAAAAAACAAGAAGATAATATTAGTTTTTATGATCCAAGAGTACAAGAATTATTAAGTACTGATTCTTCTTGGTCTACCATGTGGCTTACGTTTAGTCAGGAAAAGTATCATTATGATTTAGAGTTTTTAGAAATATCTAATTATGTTTTGAAACATGATTTAAATGTAGAAAAAAAGAAGTTAAAAGAGATTCAAAAAAAATAATTGCAGATACTAAAAAAGTGTGCTATATTAGATTTTGAAAACATGTGCGAAAGACGGAGTGTTTTGGAATAAGTAGAGAGCTCATGGTTGGTGAAAATGAGTTAGGAAGAAGCATTCGGATCACTTTCAAGTTGTGATTTATGGATAAGATAAATACGGTAACGCGTTATAGTTTTTGAGATAGAGTAATCTATGAACTTAGGTGGTACCACGAACTGATTCGTCCTTTGAATTGGTTCGTTTTTTATTTAGAAAGGGTGAAGTGTATGAAATTTGAAAAGCTTGAAAAAGGTAGTATTCATGAAGTAGAGAGTAAATATGTAGAAGAGTGGCGTAAGAAAGATATTTTAAATCAAACCATTAACCATCGTAGTGGTGGGCCTGACTTTGTCTTTTATGATGGACCAATTTATGCTAATGCAAAACCTGGAATTCATCATGTATTTGCGAAAACAATTAAAGATGCTTTTTGTAAATATAAGACTATGACAGGACATCGTGTACTTCGTAAAATTGGTCTTGATACTCATGGATTGCCAATTGAAGTTAATGTTGAGAAGAAACTTGGCTTTGAAAGTAAAGCTGATATTGAAAAGTTTGGAGTAGAGAAGTTCTGTTGTGAGTGTCGAGTTGAGACGGATAGTAATATTAATGAAGTTAAAAAAGTTACAGATATGATGGGACAGTTTATTGATTGTGATCATCCTTATGTTACTTGTGATAATGATTATATTGAGTCTGAGTGGTGGATTATTAAGACTTTATTTGATAAGGGATTAATTTATCATGGAAATAAAGTATTACCTTATTGTCCTAGATGTGGTACAGAACTTGCTTCTCATGAAGTATCACAAGGGTATGAACAAGATAGTGTTAATACGGTTATTGTACCATTTAAAGTAAAAGATAAAGAGGAGTATTTCTTAGTATGGACAACAACTCCTTGGACACTTATGGCTAATGTTGCTTTATGTGTTAATCCTGACCTTGAGTATGTAAAAGTAAAATCACGTGGCTATACGTTTATTGTTGGTAAGAGTTTAGCTAGTTCTGTATTGGGTGATGATTATGAAGTTGTTGATACTTATAAGGGATGTGATTTGAAAGGTATTCGTTATGAACAATTAATGCCTTTTGTTAAAGTAGAAGGACGTGCTTTTGAAGTTTTAGCTGATAGTTATGTTACTGATAGTGATGGTACTGGTATTGTTCATATTGCGCCAGCTTATGGAC
>CAJLUG010000078.1 GCA_905209745.1 uncultured Mycoplasma sp. | reverse complement strand
TGACTAATAGTCTCTTCTAATATATATATCATACTATCCCTCTTTTCTTATATTCATTTTATATACTAAGTAATAAGTACCTTCCATTGGAATTGTTTCATACTCTTTACCAAAGACATGTTCAATTCCTTTTTTGGATACTAAATTTGTATATTCACAAGAAACAACTAATGTTTCTATATTATACATCTTAGCGATTGTAATTGCTAGTTTTAATATTTCTTTATAATAACCTTTATGTCTTTTACTTGGTCTAATATCTATTCCTAGGTGACCATAGACATTTCCATGTTCATAGTTTAGAGAATGTCTAATATCTAATAAGGCAATTAATTGATCACTTTCTTTGGTCAACACTAGATAAGTTGTACAACCTACTTGTCCTTTTTTTAGGTGTTGTTCTTGATCTAGATTTTCTATTTCTTTGTACCAATCGTAAAAGTCAGCAAATTCTTGATACGTTTTTCCGGAAATTAGTGAACCGTCTCCTGCTAGTATTGGTTCATTATAATGATAATGTTCTTTTGCAAATTCTTCTATTAAATCTTTATCAAAGATTGTTACTGGTCTAGCATAAAGTTCCATCTAATCCCTTCTTTACTTATTATATCATATTTTTTTATTCTTTTACTATCCAAAACGTTGACATATCTCTTAAACCATTTTCTCCTCCAGCTACTGGAGTGTTAATGATTTTATTATTTATTACTAATTCTGAAGATGAACCACCATCTAGGTTGGCAGCATTTACTGCTCCATAGTTTTCCATGATTTCTGTTAAATCTTTCATATCTGCTCCTATACTTGTAGGAATTCTACCATTGATTACTAAGAATAGAACAATTCCATCTCTTCTTTGACCGATGGCTGTACGCGGTGCAATTCCCCAACCACCATTTCCTTTCACAAAGGAACTTTTGCCATTTACAATTAAGTATGGTCCAAATTCTATGGCATCTCTATAATTCATTTTTAATGCTTCTTCTTTACTCATATTGCCAAGTACTAGTTTATCATCTTCTGTAAAGCCAATAAAGCCACCAGACATTCCGGCATCTTGAAAATCACTTATTATTTTTCCATCTTTAATGACGGTTCCATGAGGTACTGCTCCATTGGAATTCCAATCTGGATCATAAAATCCTCCGGCATTCATGGCAATTACGGCTTTTTCTCTTTTGGCAACTGTTGTGATAGCTTCTCCTCTTGTTCCTAAATACTGTGATGTCGCAAGTGTTACTTTGGAAGGATCATAGATAGCTACTAAAAAGCCGTGATAAGTTTTTCCTTCAATATTAATCACTTTATATAAATCATTTCCAGGATCTTTGGTTAATATCTCTTTTTCATATTTATTTTTAAATATTAACATATTCCCATCATATTCACGGAATTTTACTAAGGATGGGTCTGTGATTTCTCCGGTTTCAATAATTTGATTGGCGGCAAGTACTTCTTCTATGGTCTCATCACTATAAAAGATGGTTGCTAGATATTGGTGAGACATTGTTGTCATCGCACTGGTAATCCAAAAGTTACGAAATCCTGGCCAAGGTCCATAGAATAAAAATAAAAAAGTACTAAATAACACTACAAAACAACTGCTAGCAATCACAGTTATTTTTTTCTTCTTACTCCATTTATTCTTTTTTGGAGGAATACTATATAGCGCTTGTGGTTTATACTGTCTTTTCATACACTAAAAGTCTTCCTTTCCTGTATATTTCTTGTCTTTATTAAAATCAATATAGTCTTTGGTTGTATTATATTTTTGTAGAGGTTTGATACCTGTATTATTTTCTTCATTGTATTTATTAAATTCTTCTATATTATTATTTACTTGAGTAATATCATTGACAAAGTAGTTTACCATTTCTTCATAAGTTGCGGCATAGGTTTGGCATTTGTTGTTGATGTCTTTTTCTGGAAAGTATAAATCACTGCAATTTTCTTTTAATGTGTTTGTTGTTTTTTCTATCTTATCTAATATTACTTCATAGTCTGTTAATGCTTCTAGACAAGTTGGGATTGTTTCATTTAAGGTATCAAAATACAATAGTGAAAACACGTTGTCATAGATATTATTTCTTGTTGTATTAAAATCGTTTGCTTCTTTTCTAAACTCTTGATAGGTACTATCAATTACTTTCATTCTATCTTGTACTTCTTCTTTATCTTGTTTTAATCCCATAGTGAAATTAGTGATAAGTCCTAAAACAATAAATATAGTTCCTAGTGAGAATAATATCTTTACTTGTTTTGTCATCCTATCACCTACCTTATCATTATTAATGATATCATTTTTTTTAGTTATTGTATAGGGATAGTATTTTTAATTGACACATTTAAAGAAAGAAAAAAGGATAGAAAGTTCTATCCCTAGGCACTAGCAATGGTAACAGTTCCAGTTATACTTGCATCACTTAGTCTTGCTTCTATCCATGTCTTAGCCGTAGCATCTTTTACGATGATAGAAATACCATTTGGAACAAGCCCAAACATGATAATATAATTTGTTGCATTAAATGTTGCATTACGCATATCTAAATTGGTCAAATTCTCACACAATACAAACATTAATCCCATATCTGTCACTTGACTTGTATCAAAACTACTTAAGTCTAAATTTTTTAAATTGGTACAAGTACCAAACATCCAATACATATTTGTTACTTTGCTCGTATTAAAATTACTTAAGTCTAAATCGGTTATACTACTACATAAATGAAACATCTCACTCATATTGGTTACTTGACTGGTATCAAAACTAGATAAATCTAAAGTTGTTAAACTTTTACAATTATTGAACATAGAATTCATATCGGTTACATTTGGTGTTTTAAATCCATTAAAATTAATAGTAGTTAACTTAGTAAGATCAGAAAACATACCACTCATATCTGTTATGTTATCATTTGTCCAGCCTGGACCAAAAGTTATACTTGTAAGTCCTGAGCAACCATAGAATATATTACTCATATCATACACATTAGCAGTATTAAAGGTGCTTAAATTTAATTCAGAAATACTTATACATTCGCCAAACATGTTGTCCATATATATTACTTTGCTCGTATCAAAACTGCTCAAATCTAGGCTGGTGAGACTGCTACATGAAGCAAACATACCACTCATATTCGTTACTTGACTCGTATTAAAGTCACTTACATCTAAAACTGATAAATTTTCACAATAATTAAACATGCCACTCATATCCGTTACTTGGCTCGTATTAAGATCACTTACATTTAAACTTGTTAAACTGCTACATCCCATAAACATAGAACTTATATCTATTACTTGACTTGTATCAAAATTACTTAAATCTAAACTAATAAGACTTTCACAGGAAGAAAACATAGAACTCATATCCGTTACTTGACTCGTTTTAAAACTATTTAAATCTAAGTTTGTCAAAATTTCACAGCTATAAAACATCTGGCTCATATCTGTTACTTGACTCGTATCAAAATTGCTTAAATTTAAGTTTGTAAGACTGCTACAACCTCGAAACATAAGACTCATATCCGTTACTTGTCCAGTATCAAAATTATCCCCAAAATTGATATCCGTAAGACTGCTACATAAAGCAAACATCCCCCGCATATTCGTTACTTGACTCGTATCAAAATTATTTCCAAAATTGATATCCGTAAGACTGCTACACCCATCAAACATATAACTCATATTCGTTACTTGACTTGTATTAATACTACTCAAATCTAAACTTGTAAGACTACTACAATTTTCAAACATAGAAATCATATTGGTTACTTGCCTCATATCACAATTATTTCCAAAATTGATGTTTGTAAGACTGCTACAATCAGAAAACATTTCCCTCATATTTTTGACTTGATTAGTATCAAAGTTACTCATATCTAAATTAGTAAGAAGATCACAATTAGCAAACATCCAACTCATATTTGTTACTTGACTTGTGTCAAAACTACTTAAATTGAGGTTAGTTAGATTACTACAATAAAAAAACATAGAACTCATATCCGTTACGCTTGAGGTATCAAAGTTACTTAAATCTAGACTAGCAAGACTGCTACATGAAACAAACATCCAACTCATATTCGTTACTTGACTCGTATCCCAGTCGTCTCCCAATGTTATATTTATTAAACTTTCACAGTTTTTAAACATACTATCCATATTTGTTACCCTACTGGTATCTAAATAGGTTAAATCTATAGTCTCTAAACTAGAAAAACTATTGCTGGAAGAATCCCCTCCAAATAAATCATATCCAGAACTGGCAATAATATTTCCTTGTGCTCCTATCGTTACCTTATAGGTTCCATCTCCTCTTCCGTCATCTTCGATATAAGCAATAACACTACCGTCTCCGGCTGCACTTACATCCCACGATTCTATTGCTGTAGAAGGTATCTCCATATTATCTTTGGTCACAATAGATGTAATTTTACTTTTATAGGTACTACTATGATAATCTGTATTTGTACTAGAATAATAACGCTTCATAATAGGATCTCCCATAGTATTGACGGTTCCATTCATTGATTTCGTAATTCCTATTTTACTCCACTCTGCTTTGATTACTACATCTTCTCCTGGCATAATAAAGTAATCTTCACTTACTCTTGTTATTCCATCTGTTGCGATACTCCATCCTTTAAATTCATAACCTTCACAACTTGGTACTTGATCTGATATCTCTATGGTAGAAAACACAGAATAATTATATGTTTCCGGAATATTAGTAACACTACATCCTTCTGGGGCATTGCCATCATAGATAACTTTATAGTTATCTGCAAGAATCGGTGTATTTGTTGTTGTTACATCTTCTTCTTGATTTTCTATTTTAGATATCACCTCTGTACTTTCATTTGTTGGATAAATACCACCTTGACCAACAAACTCATCTTTTAATTTTAACTTCATCGTAAGATTTGTTTCTCGTCCGGAAGCTAGACTATCTAGAGTCCAGGTTATTTTTTGTTTACCATTTTCTTCTGTTAATTCTACTTTTCCAGTAGTTACTTTTATATCATCAATACTATTTAGATAAAAGTTTTCGTTATCAATATAATCGACAATTTGATAAGCATCATATGTAACCGGTGCCACACTTGCATCAAATAAAACATTATTTAATGTTTCCGTGTCAGCGATAAACTGATTATCACTAATTTCTTTAATAGGAGACAATATGGTGTTTCCCATTT
>CAJLUG010000077.1 GCA_905209745.1 uncultured Mycoplasma sp. | reverse complement strand
CCCATATCATCTCCGTCGGAGGGAGAGATTCTATCCATTGAACTACTCGAACAGAGAGAGGAATTATTCACATTCCATTCCAAATTGAGAAGTAAAGTCTAACCAATCATCAAGCTTCACTTTACCATCTTTAATGATGTTATCTTCTTCTCCTTCTATTTCTAATAATTTATTTGTATCTATTTTTTTATAATTAATGATTGTATCATTTGTAACAGAGTTTGAAGTTCTAACAACACTAGTATCATAATATTCTAAATCCTCATAATTTTTGTATATATTGATATAGGCAGTTTCATACTTATCTAGAGTATCTGCATCTTCTGATACTACTTCTTCCATCGAATGGATAAGCCCAAGGTATTCTCCTTCGTAATATAATTCATAATTTAAATTTACTTCTGATGAATTTTCTCCGGTTGCTTCTCTTGTACAAGTCATCTTTTCCATTCCTTCTACATCTTCTTCATTTACTTCTAAATATCCTTTATCGTAAGGACTTGAAGTTGTCTCGTTGTCCTTGGAACTTATATTATTAGTAGTAGTTGTCTTATTTTCATTACTACCACATCCAGCTAATAATAGTATTAGAAATGAAGTAATTAGAATTTTACTTATGTTCTTCTTCACTCTTTTTCTTCTCCTCTTCTTTGATATAATTCATAATTTTCTTTTGGTTTTTTAATATTAAATCCATTTGATCATGTAAGGCTTCTAAGATAAGCTCACTTTTCAAGTCTGTACGATAATCATTTTGGTTTCTTAGACTATCTTTTGCGGCTTGTCTATTTTGACTCATCATAATGATAGGTGCTTGTAGAGCTGCGATACAAGATAAAACTAAATTTAATAATATAAATGGATATGGATCAATTGCTTGTTCTTCTGTTACTAGGAAAGTATTAAAACCAATCCAAGCTAGTAAGAATAAGATAAATAAAATAATAAATGTCCAACTTCCAGCAATCTCACTTAATTTATCTGCAAATTTATCTCCTCTAGTCATTTTAGCTTCTTCTTGTTTATCTACATCGATAGAGATTGGTTGATCAATTAATAAGTCTAATAACTCTTCTTCATCTTGTTCTTCTAATTCGTTGTTTCTAAGTAACATTTTTACAATTTCTTTTTTTGTTCTTCTTCTTTCCATTTCCGACACCTCTTTAGTATATCATTTATTTTTGTTAATTACTAGATTATGCTGCAATAAATTTTAAAATTATATTGAAACACTCTTCTATTGACTCTTCTTCTTTGCTGTTTAAAAATCCATGGGTTGCGAATTTTATGTTTTCGTATTTAGGACGTTTTCCTGCTTCTTTTAGATTTTTTGCAAGGTATTCTCCTTCGTCCCGTAAAGGATCTAGGTCTCCTGTAATAATTAATGTTTTGGGATAGTTTTCATAACTTTTTACTTGTAATGGTGAAGTATAACTATCTTTGATATATTGCTTTTTAAATTTAGATAATTTATTGATTGTGAAATCATCTACTGGAGAAGTTACTTTGGTAGATGGGAATGCTAAGTTACTATCAAAATTTAGATTTAGCGCTGGATATAGTAATATTTCTTTTTCTATTTTATTTTCTTCTTTTAGACAAGAAACATTTGCTAGAATACTTGCACCAATAGAGTCTCCCATTACGATAATATTTTTTCCTTTAAACTCTAGTTTTTCTAGTTCTTCTATTAAATAATTTATCGTTTTATAACAATCTATTACATCTTGTTCATATGATTCTTCATCCTTTGAATAGTCTATCGCAATTACTAATAGATTTAGACGTTCTACTAATTCTTTACATACTTCATCATAAGACTTTGTCTTGTTTACGATTTCTTTTTTACCAGGTAGATAAATTAGAATCTTTTGTAATTTAGATATTTTCTTAGGATAAAATATTTTTAAGGGTAATAATTCTTCCTTTAATACAATTTTATAATTTGAAATATTCTTTTTGGATATGGTTGGATGAATAATTTCATAGACTGTTCTATATAGTTTATAAGTATTACTTTGTCCAAAATTATCTTCTATCATGTTTTTCATACTATCACCAAATTCATAATATCATAAAAAGAAGTTATTATGTTGATAACTTCTTCTATTTGACACTATTTACCACTTTTTGTATCGATATATTCTACTGTGTTCATACCATTTTTATTTAATAGATTGTGTAGTTCTAATTGTCTTTTTACTTCTTTTGCGACTCCATATGAGCCATCTAATAACGTAGCTTCAGGGAAGAACTTTTCGATGGTATCTTTAATTAATGGATAATGGGTACAACCAAGTACGATGGAGTCGATGGGCTCTGATTTTACTTCTTGTTTAATCTTAGCTAATATTTTTTCGATTGTTTCTTGGTCGTTTGTTTCTATGGCGTGCGCTAAGCCATCACATGGTTTTAGTATTATCTTTTGGTCTTTTCTTTTATTATCCTTAATTAATTCACTTGTTCTTTCAGAATGAATTGTTCTAGGGGTTGCTAGAACCAAGGTGTTTTTATAATTATAATCGCAGGCTACTTTAATGGCTGGTACTGTACCGATAAAAATCATGTCTTGATATTCTTGTTTTAGTTTTTTCATACATGTTGTTGTTGCGGTATTACAAGCAATTACTATCATTTTACAGTTTTTTATTGTCATTAAATAGTCTACAATTTCTTTTACTATCGCTTCGATTTCTTCTTTTTTCTTTTCCCCATAGGGATTATTTTTGGTATCAGCGTAATAGATATAGTCTTCGTTAGGTAAGAGCTTTCTTATTTCTTTTAGAATGGTTGTGCCTCCGATTCCTGAATCTAAGATACCTATTTTTCTATTCATACTATCAACCTCTTACCCATTATATCATAAAACTTGTCTCATCTATAAATTTTATATTGGTTTTATACTTTAACTCTCTTACGAGACGAAATAGAGCTTCGTCTTTTTTCTTGGCTTCTATCATGATATCTATATCTTTATTTTCTTTTTTTAGGATTTTTAAAAATTTAAGAAACTCTACCCTATCAATATAATCATGATGCATTCGAAACTCTTTTTTGAGTTTTGATTTTGGTGAGGAAAAGTGCATTTTGGGAGTTTCTTTCCAGGTTGCAAGTATTTTAGGGAGAAGTTCTTCTAGTGACTTTTTAGAGGAGTTACAGATATGGTGATGATAATCTAGAATGATGGGAATATTAATTTTTTCTGATAAGTATAAGCAATCTTCTATGGTGTAAGACTTATCATCGTTTTCGATTGCGATTACTTCTTGTAGTTCTTTGGGTAATTTATAAAAAGTATTTATAAATCTAGTTAGAGACTTTTTTTTACCAAACTCCTTACTACCAATATGCAGGACGAGAAGTTTATTTTCTATTTTTAAATTATCTAATAGTTTATAGTGGTATTTTAATATTTCTATACTATTATTTATGACTTCTTGTTTTGTACTATTTAATACGCAATATTCGCTGGGATGAAAGTCTACACGCATGGCGTTTTTCTTTATTTCTTTTGTTAGTTCTTGATAATACTTTTTATATGGTTCGGTATAATTGATATTTACTTCTTTTATGGTAGCGAGTGGGATTAAGTTTGATGTGATGCGATAAAAGTGAATATTATTTTTATTGTTATAGATTAGGAGTTCTTTTAAGTGAAGAAGATTAGAAATAATGATCTTTTCTAGTTTTTTTCTATCTTGTTCTTCTTTATATTTGGTATAAGTATAGGTCTTATAATTTTCTTTTAGGGTTTCACTAATACAGGCATAACCTAATCTTATTTTCATAGTATCACCTCTATTAGTATGCGAAAAAAAACAAGATTTATTATCTTGCTTCTTCTGATATAATTACATGTCCTTTATATTCTGTAATGGTTGGAATATTATTACTACTCTCTCCTGTTTTATCTCCACTTGCGGTGTCTGGTACTGTGTAGCTATCCCCTATAGTTATTTCTGGTTCTGTTTTTTTCTCTTCTTTTACTTCTACTTCTTCATTGGTATTTTCTTCTTCTGTAGTATCTGGTTCTGTAATTTCTATTTCTACTTCTTTTTCTTTTTTTATTTTATTTTCTTTTTCTTCTGTTTTCGTATTTACAGTCTCTTTTGGTTCTGTTACTTTATTTACAACTGCAATAATTAAGAATCCTAAAACAATAATTACAACTAATAATACAATATAACGAATATAATTTTTCATATCAGAACACCTCTTTTGACATTTATTATACTTATTTTCCTTATATCATGCAAGTAATTATCGTTTATGTAGGGAAGAATTGGGAAATATAATACTTATTTTGGTATATTTTTTTCTTCACTTGTGATAGAAATATTTAGATTAAGACGCATACATAGTTTTTTACATAAATATAGACCCATTCCGGTAGAATGTTCTTTTTTACGATTACTACCAGTAAAACCTTTTTCAAAGACTCTATCTAGATCACTTGGTTTTATGCCACAACCATTGTCGGTAATTTCTAATATGGTACTGTTTTTTTCTTTTTTCTCTACCAAATTTTGGTTTCTTTTTAGAAAAAGTTAGTTGCGAAAATATTATTTTTGGCATAAAAAAAAGACATTCTGATGAATGTCTTGTTCTTTATTTTTTCTTTTTTTCTTTCAGTATGAAACCTAACCATAGAATGATACCTGTTAGTGATAATATGATCCCTACATTTTTCCATGGGGCTTGATAAGTAATGGTAAATGTATGAAGACCTTTTTCCACTTCGAAAGAGATGGTGTTTTGAATACTTTTCTTGTAAGGTACTTCTTTATTATCTACTTCTACTTTAAACCCTTCATCATAAGGTATTGTTGTTAGTACTTCTCCTTTTGTACCAGAAATAGTACCAGTAATTTCATCTTGTTTGATATTTTCTCTTTTGATGGTTGCGGATGTTATTTCGTTTTGTTTTTGTAATAATACGTTTTTATCTATGGTATAGATTTTGATATCTTCTAATTTATAATAACCATCACTAAATGTTATTTCTAGCTCTTCTGGAGATACTAAGGTATAGTGGAATACTTTATTTCTGTTATGGTATTTCCAACCTTTACAAGTTAATTTATTTTTTACTTCGTTAATTGTAATTGTCTGATCAATTTTTGTATGGTTACAACGTTTGTTATAAGCGTTTTTAAAAGAAATAAAAATTATTTTTCCATCTAGAGACTCTTTTGGTGTTAGTGTTACTTTGTTCTTTTTGTTTGCTTTTATCGTGATACTATTTTCTTCTATTTCATAATCAATATTT
>CAJLUG010000076.1 GCA_905209745.1 uncultured Mycoplasma sp. | reverse complement strand
TCTAACAAGTTTAGATTTAAGTAGTTTTGATACTTCAAAAGTAACAAATATGAGTGATATGTTTTCTTCTTGTAGAGGTCTCACCAGTTTAGATATAAGTAGGTTTGACACAAGTCAAGTAACTGATATGTATGGTATGTTTAGGTATTGTATCAGTTTAACAAGTTTGGATTTAAGCAGCTTTAATACCAGTCAAGTAACAGATATGAGAGAAATGTTTTTTGATTGCTGGAGGTTAAGTAATTTAAATTTAACTAGTTTTAATACATCAAATTTAGTATATATGGGAGGAAATAGAAAAAATAATAATGGAGATTATGGAATGTTCGCCGAATGTGCTGGATTAACCAGTTTAGATTTAAGTAGTTTTGATACGTCAAGTGTTGTATCTATGAATTCTATATTCAGTGGTTGTGATAATTTGACAAATATAATTTTTGGTGAAAATTGGGATACGAGTAAGGTAACAGATATGAGTTCCATGTTTTGGGATTGTAGCAGTCTTACAAATATAGATTTAAGTAATTTTGATACGAGTCAAGTAACAGATACGGAATCTATGTTTGGTAATTGTGAAAATCTCGTGAATTTAGATGTAAGTGAATTTGATACGAGTCAAGTAATGGATATGATGAGAATGTTTGATAATTGTCAAAGACTCACAAATCTAGATGTAAGTGAATTTGATACGAGTCAAGTAATCGATATGAGTGGTATGTTTAGATATTGTAGGAGACTTACAAGTTTAGATGTAAGTAATTTTAATACAGAACAAGTAACAGACATGAGTATTATGTTTCAAAGTTGTAGTAATCTTGCTACTTTGGATGTAGGTAAATTTGATACTTCGAAAGTCACAGATATGAATTCTATGTTTTCTGGATGTAACAATCTTACAAGTTTAGCTCTAGATGATTGGAAAACACATAACGTAAAAGATATGTATTCTATGTTTGATAGTTGTAGCAGTCTTCCAAATTTAGATTTAAGTAGTTTTGATACAAGTCAAGTAACAAATATGGGTTCTTTGTTTGATAATTGTCGCAGTCTAACAAGTTTAGATTTAAGTAGTTTTGATACTTCAAAAGTAACAAATATGAGTAAAATGTTTTCTTCTTGCAGCAGTTTAACAAGTTTAGATTTAAGTAGTTTTGATACGAGTCAAGTAACAGGCATGTATCAAATGTTTGCTTATTGTCGTGGGCTCACCAGTCTAGATTTAAGCAATTTTGATACAAGTCAAGTAACAAATATGTATAGTATGTTTTATTCTTGTAGTAATCTTACCAATCTAGATATGCGCAACGCAACTTTTAATGCAACAAGTTATTCATCAATGTTTAGCTATGTTCCAAATAGTATCAACATCATCGTTAAAGATGCAACTGCAAAGACATGGATAGAAGCAAGACTTAGTGAAGATCATATAACTGGAACCATTACCATTGCCAGCACCTAGGAAGATTTAGAAATAAATCTTCTTTTTTTGACACCAGACCAAAATGGTGTTAAAATCAACAGCATAAAAGAAAGAAGGAATAAAATGACTGAAGAAAAAATAATAAAAGAATTACAAAAAGGAAATCTAGTCATTATGCCAACAGATACCATTTACGGAATTATAGGAGATGCAACGAACGAAGAAACAATAAAAAAAGCATTTGATGAGAAAGAAGTTATGATAAACCATTATTAATACTAGTATCAAATGAAGAAATGTTAAAAGATGCAGTAGAAGAAATTCCAGAGCAAGTAAAAAAAATAATAAAAAAATATTGGCCAGGACCATTAACGATATTATTTAAAAAGAGTAAGAAAATATCAGACACATTAACAGCAAATTCTCCCTTAGTAGCAATCCGTATGCCAAAGGATGAGCGTCTACTAAATATAATGAATAAATTAAATAAACCATTAATATCAACAAGTGCTAATATTTCAAGTAAAAAAGCAATTACCAATCCAGACCAATTAGAAAAAAAAATGAAAGAACAAATTGATTGTATTATCGATGGAGGAACAATAAACAATGAAGCATCCACATTAATTAAAGTAGAAGATAATAAAATAGTTATATTAAGAGAAGGTGCTATGTCTAAAGAACTAAAAAAGGAAGAAAATTAACATTCTTCCTTTTCGCAACTGTAATATTATAACACAAAATGAGTAAAAATAAAATATTGTAATTTATACTATGAAATAGTATGATATAGGCAAGAGAAAGAGATATACTCTAAACTAATGAAAAGGTCGAATTATATGAAAGAAAAAAATAAAACAATAGAAATTGCCATCGATAATTTAGATAAAGTAAATAATTTAAGTGAATTAGAACAAATAATCAAAGAAGAATTAACAATTAAATTATTAAATGCTATTCAAGAAGAATTAAATAGAAGAAAAAAGAAAACCAAAGCATTAAGAAGAAAATATAAGTCACGTGGTGCTATTGAAGAAGCAACAGAACAAAATCATAAGTTAGATAAGCTAAACATCTCTATGGAAAACTTTTCTAATATGATGAATAATGATATTGAGTCTGATGCACCAAAATACTTTGTACGTAAAGAAGAAACATATAATCAAAAAGTAAAAAGAATTACCCATGAAATTGTAGAAACTGACTATTTTATGGATAAAAAAACGAAGAAGGTATTTTATTCATATGTAGAATCTAACTCTTCTAAAGAAAGACTAATTATTCTATATGAGTTAACGAATACATATGCAGATTACATTAAAGAAGTAACAAATACCAAAGAAATGACTAAAAATCTTCAAGAAGAACAAAAAATAAAAGCTAAGACACAAAGATATAGAACAGAAACCTTCCAAAGCATTTTAGAACAAGAAAAAGAACCAACAGAAGAGGAATTACTAGAAAGAATAGAATTATTAACAAATGATATTTATAATGCTAGAGAAACATTAAAACATCTTCAAGAATTAGTAAAAATAGAAAAAGAGTATCTAAGTGAAATTAGAGAATTAGAAAGAACAAACGAAGTCTTAATTGATAATAATGAATTTATAGAACCAAAAAATAAAACAGAAAAAGCACTACAAAAAGTATTAAGAAAAATAAAAAGTAGTGAATATGTAACAGAATATAATGATTCTTTATTAAGATCTATCCCAACAGAAATAAGAGATCTAATAAAAAAACTTAAAAAAGTACCAGACTATGAACTAGAAGAATTTGTGACTCTTTCAATAGATATTATAAAAAATAAAAGAAAAAGTATTAGTAAAAAAGATGGATATTTAAAAGAAGTAGAAAAAAAATTCTTGAAAAAGCTAGAACATGAATTTGAAAACTTAAAACAAATAGAATACGTCTATGAAGAAGATACAGAAAGTTATTATAATGTGTTAGCAGAATTATTAAAGTCTGATAATAACTATTTATATATGAAACAATTACTAGAATTAGAAGAGTTCCAAAAAGCCAGAACAAAAACTACAGACGAATCATATCAATTAGATCACATGATTCCAGAAAAAGAACATATTATTTTATTAGTATTAGACCAATTTATTTATAACTATAAAAAACAATTATTAGACCAAGGATTAGAGTATGTTGACCCAACATATTATAAAAAAATAATTAAATTATTCCAAGAAAAAGAAATAGAGTTATCTCCAACAGAAATAATTAATTATTATGATCAAATAGACCAATTTAGAGAATATATATTAGATAAAGGATATCATGGTACCAATAAAATTATGGAAGATATTGTAGAAGTATCATGGAGATTACCAAAAAAGAAAGAAGAAAAAAAGCCAGTTGAAAAAATGACAGAAGCCGAAAGGCAAGAATCTTATCACTATATTTTAATTGATCAAGCGAGTCAAAATATAAGTGAAAAGCTTCCTAAATATTATTCCAATAAGCACCAAAGAGTCTTTCAAATAGAAGGAATTGATAATTATATTTTCTCTATCAATTATAAAGAGGATGCTTCTAAAGAAGTAGCTATTCATATATTAGATACTACGAAAATACCACAAGAAGGAGAAATATTTAAAGAAGAACTAGAAACAGGAAAGTTAAAGAACCCTATTCTAGCAGCGAATACTCCTTATCCAGCGATGACATTTAATTATAAGATTGACCATAGAAATCGCTTAAGGAAAGGAAATATTACTTCTAGTGTAGTCGCAATATCAGAAAAGTTTAATGGTAAAGACTTAAGAAATTATAGAGACAATGAAACATTAAAGGACTTCATATGTTTCCTACACTTAATCCAAGAAAAACATTTATCCAACAATGATATCTATACAAGTACTGGAATTAGAAATGAAATAACTTCTTATTTATCTGATATGTTATCAATGGATTTTGAAAAGTATCATATTCCATTTATTTATCAAAGCAATCTACCAAATATTGATGAAGTAATAGAGAAAAATCATATTAATACATGTACAGAGTTATCAAAAATAGATAAGAAAAAAGCTCATAAAATATATAATATCTTAGATAAAGAAAAATTAGGTGGAAAATATTATACGTTACAATATAATAAAACTGCCAAGATAAATATGGATCCAACTACTGAATTAGGAATTTATTTAATAGATACCCTAAAGAAAATTCAAAAAGAAAAATATAATCCAGATCATGCAGCAGAACAATTAGTACCATTAAAAGATAAATTAAATAGTAGTATTGAATATGTTCCAATGTGTCTAAGAGTAAAAAGTGATAGAAAATTACAAAGAATGGTAAAAGAATATAAAAAACAACAAGAAGGTATTGAAACTAAAGAAAAGGTGAAGAAATGAAAAAATTAGATGTGATGTATGCGACGAATTCTAATTACTTAAATATAACGCTTGCATCAATTTTATCTTTAATAGAAAATTCGAATTTAGAAAAAATAAATTTACATATCGCAACAGAAAACTTATCTATAAAAGAACATGATAGAATAAGAGAATTTTTAGAATGTTTTCCAAATGTAGAAGTAGCAATTTATCCCATAGATAATATGCATTTGGAACAATATAATATACCTGGCTGGCATGATACTCAGGCCGCCAATGCTAGATTGTTTTTCCAAGATATATTAGGAAATAAATTAGATAATATAGATCAATTATTATATTTAGATGCTGATACCATTGTAGTAGATGATATTACTGGCTTAGAGAAATACCAAAAAGGTGTTTATGCCGCAAGAGATGCAAGTCTACCTGGATACTATCAAAAATATGGACTAGATAGATATTTTAATTCAGGAGTATTATCTAATTTATTTCCTAATATATCTTGGAAAA
>CAJLUG010000075.1 GCA_905209745.1 uncultured Mycoplasma sp. | reverse complement strand
ATGGTAGATAGATGTTTGTCGCCTGGTAACAGGTACAGAACATGGCTTATGTATATTTTTTTGTTTATTATATAGTGAGGTGTTTTCATGAAAGAATTGGGAGAGTATTTAAAACGTACTAGAATATCTAATGGTGTTAGTATGGAAGAAGCTGCCGATGATTTAGGACTTTCTACATCTCAACTTGAAAATATAGAGAGTGGTAATGTAAGAGCCTTTAAAGATGTGTATGGATTAAAACAATATATATCTACTTATGCGAAATATTTAGGACTTGATCCTGATAAGATCATTGATGAGTTTAATGGTTTTTTATTTGAGCATACATCTAAGATTTCTTTGGATGATATTAAGGCAGCACAGAGAAAACTAGATCAAAAAGAGGGAAAAAAGGTACAGTCTCCTTATACGATTGAGCATAAGAAGAAAATGAGTATCTGGCCCTTTGTTGTTATTCCTATTGTCATAGGAGTCCTATTTTTAGTTATTTATCTTATTGTTAGTACTATTAATAAGGCACCTGTTGTTGATACAGAATTAATGCCAGAGGTAAGAGAGGAGTATAATTATGAATTTACCTACTAAGATTACAGTAGTAAGATTAATACTTACGTTAGTTCTTATTATTTTATTATGTTTTCCATTTTATAGTGTAGGAATACAATTCCCTAGTTATTATATTAATGGAGTTACTGTTAACTTGAAATATTTAATTGCTGGTGGTATTTTTATCGTTGCTAGTTTGACTGATTTCTTGGATGGTTATTTAGCTCGTAAAAATAATCAAGTGACTAATACTGGTAAGATGCTTGATGCTATTGCAGATAAGGCATTAGTAAATCCAACATTAATTATTTTAGCAGCTCAAGGTTTTGTACCAGTAATTATTCCTGTTGTAGTAGTACTTCGTGATATTATGGTTAATGCTATTAAGATGGAAGCTGCAGGACGTGGTAGAGTAGTGGCAGCAATTAAGTCTGGTAAATTTAAGACGGCATCTTTAATGATTGGTACTACACTTGCATTCTTCTATAATATGCCATTTGAATTTATCGGTATTAATGTTACTGATATCTTATTATATATTGCAGCAGTGTTATCTATTGTTTCTGCAGTACAGTACTTTAATATGAATAAAGCTTTGATTTTTGATAAACCAGAAAATCAAAATGTCATTTAAAAAATTATATAATTTCTCTATTTTATATAGGGGAATTTTTATTTTTGGTTGAAAATTCTTTGTATAAAACAATTGTTCGAAAAAGTCTTGCTTTTTCGTTTTTTTTATTATATAATGAATTTGTAAGTAATTGATATTAATTAGGAGGGTGTATGAAAAGTACAAGTAAAGATGTTTCTAAAGATCAGGCTTTAGAGAAAGTTTTAAATGATATTGAAAAACAATTTGGAAAAGGTTCTATTATGAAACTTGGAGACAGTAAACATATGAAAGTAGATGTTGTCTCTAGTGGGTGTTTATCTTTAGATATTGCTTTAGGAGTAGGGGGATATCCAAGAGGAAGAATTATAGAAATTTATGGACCTGAATCTAGTGGTAAAACGACTTTTGCTTTGCAAGCGATTGCATCTGTGCAAAAGACTGGTGGACGTGCTGCTTTTATCGATGCAGAGCATGCTTTAGATCCTGTTTATGCAGCTCGTTTAGGTGTTAATATTGATGAATTGTTGTTATCTCAACCTGATACTGGAGAACAAGCGTTAGAAATTTGTGAAGCACTAGTACGTAGTGAAGCAGTTAGTATTGTTGTTATTGACTCGGTTGCTGCTTTGGTACCTCAAGCGGAAATTGATGGCGAGATGGGAGATTCTCATGTAGGTCTTCAAGCTCGTTTGATGTCTCAAGCATTACGTAAACTTTCTGGTACGATTAATAAGACGAATACGATTGCGATATTTATTAATCAGTTACGTGAAAAAGTTGGAGTTATGTTTGGAAATCCTGAGACTACTCCAGGTGGACGTGCTTTGAAATTCTATTCTACGATTCGTTTAGATATCCGTCGTAATGAACAGTTAAAAATGGGAGATGGTGTTGTTGGTAATAAGACAACCATTAAAGTTGTTAAAAACAAAGTTGCACCTCCATTTAAGACAGCTACTGTTGATATTATGTATGGAGAAGGTGTTTCTCATGAAGGTGAAGTTATCGACTTAGCAGTAGAAGCAGGTATTGCGGAAAAAACTGGTGCTTGGTATTCTTATCAAGGTGAGAAACTTGGACAAGGAAAAGAAAATGTAAAATTATTACTTAAAGATAATCCAGAGTTATGTCAAGAAATTGAAGAGAAAGTAAGAGTATATTATGATATTGCTTTGGATAAAAAAGAAGGAAAGAAAGCTTAGGTAATAAAAAAATATAGATGAGAAAGACTGATAAAATTATAACTATCAGTCTTTATTTGTTTTCTACTACAAATAAACTGTATTTTTACAGTTTTTTTGTAGTGAGAAGTGTATGCTTATTTGTAAGATTATTAATTTTTTTTAATTTTTGTTCTAAGGTATGGTAAAATTTACTTAGTAGAAGTTTATTTAAATTTCATATAATGAAATGAGGTGTTTTCTATGAAACGATTAAATGAGATTATTAGCTGTCCTTATGATATAGAAATTCGTGGTATTGCTACAGACTCTAGAAATGTAGTGCCTGGTGATTTATATGTTGCAACAAAGGGATTTAATGTTGATCATTATGACTTTATTGATGATGCTATAAAAAAGGGAGCTGTTGCAGTTGTCGTAGATCGAGGAGAAGACTTTTCGGTTCCGACAATTCATGTTACGGATATTGATCAAAGTTTAGTATCTATTTGTGAAGCGTTTTATGATGTTTCTAGTAGTGACTTTTCTTTTGTAGGTATTACGGGAACTGATGGTAAGACAACGACAGCTACAATTACTAGAAATTTACTAAATCAGTTTATGCCAACAGCTTATATTGGTACCAATGGACTTGTTTGTGGGGATGAGGTAATACCAACTTCTAATACAACACCAGCAGTTGAAGAGCTTTATCGTTTGTTTTCTGTTATTAAAAAACACAAATGTAAAGTTGTTGTTATGGAGGTGTCTAGTGAAGCAATGTTACATCATCGAGTTGATTCGATTCAATTTGATGTAGTTGGTTATACGAATATTACAGAAGATCATCTAAATGTTCACAAAACACTTGAAAATTATAGGAATTGTAAATTCCGTCTTGCGACACTAGTAAAGGATAATGGTAAAGTAATTATTAATGGTGATGATAAAAATTGTCAATTGATACCTGTCAAATCAGTTTTTACATATGGACTTGCTAGTGACAACAATTGTGTCATTTCTGATGTCAATGAATGTAAAGATAATACGAGTTTTACACTTACAGTCAATGGCTCTAAAACTTCTGTTGTTAGTCCATTTTCAGCTTTATATAATGTATATAATGTAACACTTGCTTTATTAATTGCAGAATACTTTTCTATTTCTTTTGCACAAGCTTGTCCAGTCTTAAAAGAGATGTCTTCTGTTCCTGGAAGAAGAGAAGTTTTTCATGCTAAGGGTGGGTATGATATTTTACTTGACTATGCTCATACTGAAAATAGTATTTTAAATCTTTTAAAGAGTCTTACTCATTATCCTAGAATTATTGTTGTAACAGGAGCAGCTGGAGGTAGAGAAAAAGAAAAACGTCCAAAGATTGGTAATATTTTATTTCAGTATGCCTCTTATATTTTCTTTACGATGGATGATCCTAGAGATGAAGATCCAGAAGAGATTGCTAAAATGATTGTAGGAAGTCATCAGGAAGATAATTATACTTTTGTTAGAGATCGTAGAGAAGCTATATTTACAGCTTGTAAGTTTGCAAAAGAGGGAGATGTCGTTGCTGTCATTGGTAAAGGACGAGATAGTTATATGGCTATTGGTAGTGAAAAATTACCATATGAGACGGATTATAATGTTATTTTAGATTATTTAAAAGAGGAACAGTAGAAAGATTTTTTCTACTGTTCTTTTGCTTGACATTACCCTAAAATAAATCTACAATAGAATTAGATTTAGGTGTTTACTTAATCTAGATGGAGGGAATTTATGGATAATTACGTTTTCTCCATTTTACTTGTAGTACTTGGATTACTTTTAGGGCTTTTTATAGCATTTGTTATAAATAGTATCAGAGTTAGTGTTGCTTCTAAGAAAGCTGCTCTTCTTATTGAACAAGCTAAAAAAGAAATCGAAAAATTAAAAAGAGATGCAGCATTAGAACAAAAAGAAGAATCACATAAATTAAAAATGGACTTAGATAAAGAAATACGTGAAAAGAAGGAAGAAATTAAGGATTCAGAGAGTAGATTGTTACAAAGAGAAGCTAGTATTGATAAACGTGATGAATTATGTCAAAGAAGAGAAGCTTCTTTAGATGAGCGTGAAGATAAGCTTTCTGAGAGACAACTTGAAATCCAAAATGA
This sequence comes from uncultured Mycoplasma sp., assembly GCA_905209745.1. Lineage (GTDB taxonomy): Bacteria > Bacillota_I > Bacilli_A > RF39 > UBA660 > Faecimonas. The sequence goes on along the minus strand of CAJLUG010000075.1, from coordinate 966 downwards.
AAAAAGTAAAGTGGATGAAATAAAAAAAGAACAGTTAGAATTATTAGAAAAAATTTCTGGCTTTAGTAAAGAAAAAGCTAAGAGTATGGTAATGAGCCAAGTAAAAGAAAATATGAGTAAAGAGATTGCTGAATTTATCAGAGAAAGTGAGAATGAAGCAAAGCTTACTGCTGATAGAACAGCGAGAGAACTGATTGTTACTTCTATGCAGAAATATGCTGCTGATATCGCAAGTGAACAAACAGTTACTGTAGTAGATTTACCTAATGATGAGATGAAAGGTCGAATTATTGGTCGTGAAGGACGTAATATTCGTACGATTGAAGCTATTACTGGTGTAGATTTAATTATTGATGATACACCTGAGGCGGTAGTGTTATCTAGTTTTGATCCATTACGTCGTGAGATTGCAAGAGTGACTTTGGAAACTTTGATTAAAGATGGTCGAATTCACCCAACTAGAATTGAAGAACTTTATGATAAAGTTTGCCAAGATATGAAGAAACAGATTATTGAATATGGACAAGATGCTACGTTTGAGTTAGGAATTACTAAGTTTGAACCTGAACTTATTGAACTTATTGGTAAACTTCATTTTAGAACTAGTTATGGGCAAAATGCTTTACAACACTCTATTGAAGTTGCACAACTATCTGGACTTTTGGCTGGAGAACTTGGAGAAAATGTTGCTTTAGCGAAACGTGCCGGACTATTACATGATATTGGTAAAGCAATTGACCATGAAGTAGAAGGTAGCCATGTAGATATTGGTGTTGATATTGCTAAAAAGTATCAAGAAGATTCAATTGTTATTAATGCTATCGCATCTCATCATGGTGATACACAAGCAACAAGTGTTATTTCTAGTATTGTAGCGATTGCGGATGCATTATCTGCTTCTCGTCCTGGAGCTAGAAATGATTCATTAGAAAATTATATTAAGAGACTTTCACAACTTGAAGAAGT
>CAJLUG010000074.1 GCA_905209745.1 uncultured Mycoplasma sp. | reverse complement strand
CTTCTTTGGTTATTTTTATATTTTCTGCTAAAGGATAACGAGAAGCATCGATCATTACTGAAGTAAATCCAGCATCGATTGCTTTGATGCATGCTTCTTTGCTGCTACCATGATCTACATGTAGACATACTGGTATTTGTATATTTAAATCTTCCATTAATCCTTTTACCATACCAGCTACAGCATGATATCCTCCCATATATTTTGCGGCTCCTTCACTTACTCCTAATATTACGGGAATATTTAGTTCGTTACATTTTTCTAAAATATATTTTGCCCATTCTAAGTCATTTATGTTTAAATGTGGTACTGCATATTTTTCTTTTTTGGCTTTTAATAACATTTCATTGAAATTTACTAACATTCTTGTCACCTTCCATATATATCATAAGCAATATTACTTCTTTTGTCAAAAGAAAACGCTTATATAGAAAATAAATATTTTATCCCTAATAAAATTAGAATAATAATACCAATATAGGAAGCTTTTTGTCCAAATTTGTTAGAGAGTTTATTCCCTAGATATATTCCTAGAAAGGTAAAGAAAAAACTTGTCATGGCAAAAATGAATGCTGCTTCTGTTATGGTTTTTGTTGTTAAAGAAAGAGCAATTCCTACAGAGAAACTATCGAGGCTTACGGTAAAGGAAAAGAAGAGTATTGATAAGAAGTTGGTTATCGATCCTTTTTTTTCTTCTTTTCTAGATAAAAACATTTCTATTCCGATGATTAAAAATATGGCACCTACTAAGTAATTGGCTTTTACTAAATAGTTTAGTAATAATTCATTTCCTAACAAGGCACCAAGTTTTGGCATAAAAAAATGAAATATTCCTACCATTAGACTTAATAATATTTTCTTTTTATTACTTGTTTTGGTTGTACCATAAGCGAGTGCTAGGGAAAAGGCATCCATACTTAGTCCTATGGCCATAAAAAAATATATAAGGGTCATTGTATCACCTTATATATTCTATTAATGTTTCGTATTAAAAATACTTATCTATTAATTCTTTTACAAAAGATGTGTATTCTACATCTGTTGGTTCTTCTTCGGTATCTAGGAGACATAATGGTGGGAAAAGAACACACCAGAAGTTTTCTCCTTGGCCATTTCCTAAGGTAATTACTAAGGATTCATATTCTCCTTCTTCATAGACAATTCCTTTGTATTCTTTTTCTGGAAAGTAATTCATACCATAGTCTATCGTAAATGTTTCTTCACTTTGATTTTTTTCTAGGGTTTCTGTTACTACTTTACTAAATTCTGGAATTTGATTTTTTATATTTTCTCTAGATTTATCTAGTGAAGTATCTAAGACTGTTAATTTTCTTATTTCGCTATTTAAATTATTTACTATTTTCTTTTTTAATGTTTGATCTTCTTCTTTGTTGCTGTTGGCAACGACTCTAAAGCGAATGGCTTCTTTTGGAATTACAATTTTTTCTTCTTTATTAATTACTAATAGGGTTGTTATGATTGCTAGTACAATTACTAATTTTTTCATAGCCTTTCCTCTCTTTCAACTACATAATGAGAGGATTTTTCTTTTTTTATACATTTTTTTAATTTTTTATTCCTACGGTAATAAATATCATTCTATCTTTACCAGATAAGTCTTTTTTTACTTCGACTTTACTTGTTGGTAAATATTTACTGATTAATTGTTTTAAATCTTCTTTTTGGGTATAGCCTATTTCGAAAGCAATTAAACATCTTTCTTTCATATGGTCTTTGATATTTTCTAATATTTTTTGATAACAATCTAAGCCATTTGGTCCCGCATATAATGCGATGTGTGGTTCGTTTTCTTTGACAATAGACTCAATTTCTTCTTCTGTCTTTATATAGGGTGGGTTGCTAATAATTACATCGTATTTTTTTTCAACAGAAGAAAACATATCACTTTCAATAATATTTGCTTTTGATGATAGTTTTTCACAGTTTATGTGGGTAACTTCTAGTGCTTCTTTACTAATATCGATTAAATCCACAGATTTTGTGGAAACTTTCTTTTCTAAAGTAAGTCCTATTACACCACTACCGGTACCTAAATCAATAATATCCACAGGTTCTGGGAAATATTTGTTGATATATTTTATGGTGTTTTCTACTAATTCTTCGGTTTCAAATCTGGGAATTAATACTCTTTCATCAATATAAAAATCATTTCCATAAAAATTAATATGACCTAATACATATTGTAATGGAATATTCTCTTCTAATGCCTTAATCTCTTTTCTTAATAACTCTACTTTTTCTTCTGGCACTTCTTCTTCTAGATGATTTAATAACTCTAGGGGATTACAACCTAATAATTCTGCAATTAATATTTTGGCATGGTCACTATGAATATGCCCCTTAGCAAAAAACAGAAGATCTTCTACTGTCATATCTCTTCTGTTTCTCCTTGTAATTTTCTTTTTTGGTCTTCTTGAATTAAAGCATTAATAATATCATCTAAGTCGCCATCCATTACTCTATCCAGATTTTTGGTTGTAAAACCGATTCTATGATCTGTAACTCTATTTTGTGGATAGTTATATGTTCTTATTTTTTCGGCTCTATCTCCGGTACCAATTTTACTTCTTCTTTCAGCTCCTGCTGCTTCTTGTTGTTCTCTTAATTGCATTTCATAAAGACGAGTTTTTAATACTTTCATTGCTTGTTCTTTATTTTGAATTTGACTTCTTTCATTTTGGCAGGTAACGACTGTGTTGGTTGGTAAGTGGGTAATACGTACAGCAGAATCTGTAGTATTTACTCCTTGTCCTCCACAGCCACTAGAACGATAAATATCAATTCTTAAATCACTTGGATTAATTTCTATTTCGATATCTTCGTCTGCTTCTGGCATAACTAAAACGGTTGCGGTTGATGTTTGAAGTCTACCGTTGGCTTCTGTTACAGGTACACGTTGTACTCGGTGAGATCCACTTTCATATTTTAATAATGAATAAGCATTTTGACCCTTGATAATAAATTCTATTTGACTAAAGCCACCAGCTGTTCCATCTACTGAGTTATATACTTGATAACTAAAACCTTTTTTCTCGGCGTATCTCGTATACATTCTAAATAGGTCTCCAGCAAAGATATTGGCTTCGTCTCCACCTGCGGCACCACGTATTTCCATTACAACATTCTTACCATCGTTAGGATCTTTTGGTATTAATAATATTTCTAGTTCTTTATCTAGATTTTCTTTTTCCTCTTGTAGTGTTTTTAATTCTTCTTTGGCCATTTCACCTAGTTCTGGATCTTTTATCATTTCTTTCGTATCTTCGATTTCTTCTAATACTTTTTTATATTTTTTATAACAAGTTACAACATCTTCTAGGTTGGCTATTTCTTTAGAATATTCTCTTGTTTTTTTGATATCACTTAATACTTCTTGTTTTGTTAATTCTCCTTGTAAATGATTATATTTTTCTAATGTCGCTTCTAATCTTTCAATCACGATATCACCCTTTCTTGGTAACCACTCGTATTATATCATACTTTTTTAAAGAAAAAAACAGGATTATGCTATCTAAGTAAAAACCAGAAACATAGGCGTTTCTGATTTTGGTCATTATTGTTCTAGTTCTAATTCATCTTCATCGATTACTACTAGGTCTTTTAATTCTTCACTAGCACTAGCGTCATACTCTTCTTCGTTATCATCATAAGAATCTTCTTCAATTTCTTCTTGATCGTCTTTTTCTTCATCCATATCTATATCTGCATCATCATCTTCATCTTCTGATACTTTTATTACTTTATCTGAGGTATGACGACTTCTTAAATCCCATGTGCCGTCATCTAAAAGAATAAATCTTTTATCTGTTGATAAAGCCGTATAATAGTCTCCTATTTTTGTTTCAAATATGTCTTCTGGTAATTCTAATAGTTCTATTATTTTTTTAAATAGTTCTGCTGTATTTAAAGTTTTTTTACTATCTTCTAATATTAGTTTTGTAATATCTTTATTGGATAGTAATTCAAGTTCTTCTTTCTTTAGTTTTTTAAGACTCATATTGCCCTCCTATATTCAAAACATTATATGCTAATTTTTTAATATTTGTCCCTGTAAAAAAATTACCAATAAACTTATATCATATATCTTATATATATGCAACTATTTTTTTACATTTTTTCTGGTACTTTGATTGCTAGTACATCTAATAACATCATGTTTATATCATAGACAATTTTGGTTAAAGTTAACCAAGATTTTTGAAGTTCTTTATCTTCTTCTGTTAAAATCTTATTCTCAGCATAGAATTTGTTATATAAAGATGTCAATTTATAGATATATTCTGTGATTTCATTTAATGTCTTTGTCTCTAGTGATTTATCTAGGATGATAGGTAGTCTTAAAATTGTTAGAGCAATTTCTCTTTCTGTTTCTGTTTTGAATGAAGTTACTTCACCAATACTTAACTCTTTTCCTTTATTTAATAAGGATTTCATACGGATTGTTGAATATAGAAGATATGGTCCTGTTTTTCCTTCTAAATCGGCGAATTTTTCTATTTCAAAGATATAGTCTGTTCCTCTATATGGTAGTAGGTCTGCATATTTTAATGCGGCAATAGCTACCGTTTTCGCAACACTTTCTTTTTCTTCTTCTTTTACTGTTTCAGGATTGATTCTTTTTCTTGTTTCATCTGTAACTAAATCGATTAATCCTTTTAAGTTCATTACTCCACCATCACGTGTTTTAAATGGTTTTCCGTCTTTTCCATTCATGGTACCAAAGCCAATATGTTCTAATTTTACATTATCTTCTACTAGGTTTACTTTTCTGGCAACACGGAATACTTGTTCAAAATGTAGAGATTGTCTGGCATCTACACAGTACCAGATTTCATCAGGGTTTAATTCTCTTTTTCTTTGTAGAATCGTGGCCAAATCTGTTGTTGCATAAGACATTGTACCATTAGAACGTCTATATAAAAGTGGAGGCATTGGAGAGTTATCGTCTTCTTCTTTTACTTCTATTACTAAGGCATTTTCACTTTCTTTTAATACGTGATGTTCATTCATGATTTCTGTTAAGTCTTCGATATAGTTTTCGGCATCACTTTCTCCTAGCCATAACTCAAAATTTACATTTAAGGTATCATATACTTGTTTAATATCTTGTTTGGATATTTCTACAACTTTTTTCCAAATATCATAATAGCCTCTTTCATGATTTTGAATTTTAAACGTTACTTCTCTTGCTTCTTCTAGATAATTATCATCTTCTTTGGCTTTTTTAGATGCGTATGGATATATTTCTTCTAAATCATCGTTCGTAATAGGTAATTCTATTTTCTCTAGGTCACCTGTATAAGTCTCATCAAAGAACTCTAAGTTTGGATATCTTTTTTTAATTTCTAATACTACTAATCCTAATGGTCTTCCATAATCTCCTAGATGGGCATCACCTATTGCTTTATAACCTAATAAATTGGCTAGTCTTTTTAAGGCTTCTCC
>CAJLUG010000073.1 GCA_905209745.1 uncultured Mycoplasma sp. | reverse complement strand
TGGACTTCTTTCCAAAAGATTATCTATTAGTAGTAGATGAATCTCATGTAACCTTACCTCAAGTAAGAGGAATGTATAATGGTGATAGAGCGAGAAAAATGAATCTAGTAGAATATGGTTTCCGCTTACCTAGTGCCCTAGATAATAGACCATTAAAATATGATGAATTTGAGAAGAAAATTAATCAAGCTATCTACGTTTCCGCAACACCAGGAGACTTAGAGTTAGAACATACACATGGTGAATATGTAGAACAAATCATCCGTCCAACAGGTCTATTAGATCCAACAATCGAAGTAAGAAAAACAGAAGGTCAAATCGATGACTTAGTAGGTGAAATTAGAGATAGAATAGAAAAAAACGAACGTGTTTTAATTACCACATTAACCATTCGTATGTCTGAAGAATTAACAAACTATCTAAAAGAATTAGATATCAAAGTAGCTTATCTCCACTCAGAAATAAAGACATTAGAACGTCTTCAAATTATACATGACTTACGTGTTGGTAAATACGATGTTGTGGTAGGAATTAACTTATTACGTGAAGGAATCGATATCCCAGAAGTATCTTTAATTGCTATATTAGATGCTGATAAAGAAGGATTCTTACGTAGTACTCGAAGTCTAATCCAAACAGTAGGACGTTGTGCCCGTAATGCCAATGGCCATGTTATTATGTATGGAGATAAGATAACGGATTCTATGAAAGAAACAATAGAAGAGACTGCTCGTCGTCGAAAGATTCAAGAAGAATACAATAAAAAGCATAACATTACTCCAAAAACAATTAGTAAGGAAATAAGAGAAGTAATTAGTAATGTAGATGAAAAAACGGATCAAAAACCAAAGAAGATGACGAAAAAAGAATTAGAACGTAGAGTAGAAGTGATAGAACAAGAAATGAGAGAAGCTGCTAAAGCGCTAGACTTTGAACGAGCTATGGAATTACGTGATATCTTATTTGAAATGAAGATAGGTAATTAATATGGAAAAATATAAAAAAGTATATATTGAAATTACCAATTGTTGTAATTTAAATTGTTCCTTTTGTTCTCCAGTAACAAAAGAAAAAAGATATATGACAACAAGTGAGTTTAAACATATCTTAAAAGAAGTAAAGAAAGTTACAGACTATATTTATCTCCATGTAAAAGGAGAACCACTTCTGCATCCCAATCTAATAGATTTTTTAAAACTGGCAGAAAAATATCATCTAAAAGTAAATTTGACAACCAATGGTACATTATTTCCTAAATTAGTAGATAAACTAAAAGACTGCAATGCCTTACATAAAATAAACTTTTCGCTACACTGTGAACACAATTTAAATAATTATGAAGAAGAAATTTTCCACAGTGTCGAAAAGCTACCTAAAAATATGGTTGTTATCTACCGCTTATGGACATTAAAGAATAGCAAGCTAGATGAAAAATCCACAAAAACAGTGGAAAAACTAAAAGAATATTACCATTTATCAACAGAAACGGTGGAAAAACTAAAAACAGCTAAAAATATCAAAATTTCTTCCACAATTTATGTGGATAAAGATAATGAATTTGCATGGCCCAAAATAACAGAAGAAAAAACAACCGGATATTGTCATGCTCTAAAAACACAGATAGCTATATTAGTAGATGGTACTGTAGTACCATGCTGTCTTGATAGTGATGGTGTGATAGCATTAGGAAATATTTATAAGGATACCTTTGAAGAAATCCAAAAAAGCGCAAGATACCAAAAGTTAAAAAAATCATTTCAAGATAGAAAACCATGCGAAAAACTATGTCAGTCCTGCACGTTTAAAAATAGATAAAGTCCAAAAGAAATATTTGGTCTTTTTTCTTTGTTCGATTGACGAATATAGTCTTTCAAATTAAAATAAAGTTATTGAAAAGAAATGAAAAAAAGAAAAATTATGATATAATATGTGGCAGGTGATGTATATGGATAAAATTATCGTTAAAGGAGCAAGAGAAAACAATTTAAAAAATGTAAATATAGAAATACCAAAAAATAAATTAGTAGTTATGACCGGAGTATCAGGAAGTGGAAAAAGTAGTTTAGCCTTTGATACAATCTATGCCGAAGGACAAAGAAGATATGTAGAAAGTCTATCAGCTTATGCAAGACAATTTCTAGGTGGTAGTGAAAAGCCAGATGTAGATAGCATCGAAGGATTATCTCCAGCAATCAGTATTGATCAAAAGACAACCAATAATAACCCTAGATCAACCGTAGGTACAGTAACTGAAATCTACGATTATTTGCGTCTTATTTTTGCAAGAGTTGGAGTACCTTATTGTCCCAATCATAATATTCCAATATCTTCTCAAAGTGTAGAAGAAATGACCAACAAAGTCTTAGAATATCCAGAAGGAACCAAAATAATTATTATGTCTCCTGTTGTTCATGGAGAAAAAGGAACTCAAAAAGACTTATTAGAAAACTTACGAAAAGAAGGTTACATTAGAGTTCGTGTAGATGACGAAATGCTAGATTTATCAGAAGAAATTAATCTTGATAAAAATAAAAAACATCGAATTGATGTAGTAATAGATCGCTTAATTATAAAAGAAGGCTGTAGATCTAGATTATTTGAAGCAGTCGAAGGAGCAACCAAACTATCGGAAGGAAAAGTAGTAATCGACATACTAGGAGAAAACAAAAAAGAACTAGTCTTATCAGAAGCTTTTGCCTGTCCCTATTGTGAGTTCTCACTTCCAGAACTAGAACCAAGAATCTTTAGTTTCAATGCCCCATATGGTGCTGGTCGAGATTGTAAAGGACTGGGAGTAAAATTAAAAATAGACCCAGAGCTAGTAATTCCAGATAAAGATAAATCTATCAACGCAGGATGTATAAAAACATTGACGGATGATCAAGAAAGCTTAGATTATCAAAAATTAACATGTGTTTGTAAACATTATAAAATAGATATGACCAAGCCATGGAAAAGTTTGACTAAAAAACAACAAACTGTAATTCTTTATGGTTCAGATGAACTCTTCAAAGAGTGGAAATAAATATAATAGTAAAGACTTTTATGAAGGAATTATTACGAATCTAGAAAGAAGATATATGGAAACAAGTTCTACCTGGATTCGAGAATGGTTAGAAAACTACATGGTAGAGCACACTTGTGAAACATGTCATGGTGCCAGATTATCTGATGATGTATTATCAGTAAAATTAAACGGAAAAAATATTTTTGAAGTAACCGAGATGAGTATCAAAGAATTAATACCATTTTTTGATAACTTAAAACTAACAGAAGAACAACAAGAAATTGCCAAACTAGTAGTAAAAGAAGTACAAGACCGCCTACATTTCCTAAAAAATGTTGGACTTGAATACCTAACATTAAGTAGAAGTGCTGGAACATTATCTGGAGGAGAAGCCCAACGTATCCGTCTAGCAACACAAATTGGTTCTCACTTAACAGGTGTTTTATATGTTCTAGATGAACCAAGTATCGGTCTTCACCAACGAGATAATGAAAAACTAATTAACTCGATGCTAGAAATGCGAGATTTAGGAAATACTTTAATTGTGGTAGAACACGATACTGATACAATGCTTGCTTGTGATTATTTAGTAGATATTGGACCTGGTGCTGGAGACCATGGTGGAGAAGTAGTAGCAGCCGGAACACCAGAAGAAGTGATGAAAAATGAAAATAGTATCACAGGACAATACTTAAGTGGTAAAAAAAGAATTGAAATCCCAAAAACGAGAAGAAAAGGTAGTAAAAAATTCTTAAAAATAAAAGGAGCCGAAGAACATAACCTAAAAAATATTGATGTTGATATCCCACTTGGAACCTTCACTTGTGTAACTGGAGTATCAGGAAGTGGAAAAAGTAGTTTGGTAAATGAAATACTATGTAAAGCAGTTTCAACCAAAATATACCATTCAAAAGAACATCCTGGAAAACATAAAAAGATTTTAGGACTTGATAACATCGATAAGATTGTTGCGATTTCTCAAAATCCAATCGGAAGAACACCAAGATCTAATCCAGCAACTTATACAGGAGTCTTTGATGATATCCGTACCCTTTTTACAACGACAAAAGAAGCAAAAATGTATGGTTTCGAAAAAAATCGTTTTTCATTTAATGTCAAAGGCGGACGTTGTGAAGCCTGTCGTGGAGATGGTGTCAAAAAAATAGAAATGCACTTCTTACCAGATGTTTATGTACCATGTGAAGTGTGTCATGGAACAAGGTATAACAGAGAAACTCTAAACATAAAATATAAAGGGAAAAACATTGCCGAAGTTTTAGATATGAGAGTATCAGAAGCTTTAGAATTTTTCTCAAACGTACCAAAAATAAAAAATAAATTACAAGTATTAGAAGATGTTGGACTAGGTTACATTAAATTAGGACAAAGTGCCCCAACCTTATCTGGAGGAGAAGCAGAACGTGTAAAATTAGCCAAAGAACTTCAGAAAAAAGCAACTGGAAAAACTCTTTTTGTCCTAGATGAACCTACCACTGGACTTCACACAGACGATATTAAGAGATTGCTTGCAATTTTACAAAAAATAGTAGATAATAAAGATACAGTAATAGTAATTGAACATAACTTAGACGTGATTAAAGTTGCCGACTATATTATTGATCTTGGACCAGAAGGTGGAGATGAAGGTGGACAAATAGTCGCAACAGGAACACCTGAAGAAGTAGCGCAAATACCTACTTCATATACAGGACAATTCTTAAAAAAGATTTTAGAAGAAAAATAAAACAAAGAAGGTAACACTATGGATAAAGTAGCATTAGATTTTGGACCAATTCAAATATACTGGTATTCTATATTTATCTTTATAGGAATGTTAGTTGCATGTTTTGTTATCTATAAAGAAGCCAAAAAAAGAGGCATTGATGAAGATTTTCTAGTGAATGCCACTTTTAACACAATTATTATAGGAATTATTGGTGCTCGTCTATACTATGTTCTATTCAACTTACCTTATTATTTAAATAATCCAATTGAAATATTTGAAATCTGGAATGGAGGTTTAGCAATTCATGGTGGCATTTTTGCTGGACTTCTATTCTTAATATATTACACCAAAAAACACAATCAAAATCTTTTGAAGTTATTAGATATTATTGTAGTAGGATTAATTATTGCTCAAGCGATAGGTCGTTGGGGCAATTTCTTTAATAGTGAAGCATATGGACCAATTACCACAAGTGCACATCTAAAGTCATTAGGTATTCCCGAATTTGTAATTAATGGTATGTATATTTTAGGAGAATATCGCGAGCCAACCTTTTTCTATGAATCAGTTTGGTGTCTATTTGGATTTTGTGCTATGATAATGATAAGAAGATATAAATATTTAAAAGTAGGGCAACTAACAGGATTCTATCTAATCTGGTACGGAGTCATTCGTCTATTTATAGAAGGAATGCGTACAGATTCTCTAATGCTAGGACCAATAAAAGTTGCTCAACTGGTATCGTTATGCTTTATCATAACGGGAATAGTTATATCCATAA
>CAJLUG010000072.1 GCA_905209745.1 uncultured Mycoplasma sp. | reverse complement strand
TACTAGTATGTTTACTATTTGTATCAATAATAATCTTTGCTCCCGCAACAACTGGATAATTATATTGTGTTACTCTTTCTTCTCCTACATAAATTGCCCCATGAGTTAAATATTGTTTAATACGTTTTTTAGGCATATCTAATACCTCATATAGATACTCTAATAACTCACTATCATGTTTTACAATAATTTTCATAGATTGCCTCCCACAACAATTATATCATAAAATGAAAAAAACATCGACAAATGCGATGTTAATATCTTTTTTCTTGCTTTACAAGTTTACCATGAACTACCATTTTTTCAAAATTGTTATAACAAGTAGATAAAGTTAATATTTTATTATGAGTAGTAACGGAAGTATCAAAACCAACCATACTACGATTTTTAATTGTTCTTAAAAAGAACTCATACTCAGAATTATTAGAAAAATTAGTCGTCATATAATCACTTGTTGTAGGAACATGATAAGCACTAAATATTTCATATAAGTAATTATAAGATAAAGTAGAAATACGAACATAATACTTTTCTTCTTGTTTCCAAGAATCAGTAAGAACATTCTTTAAACTACCAAACATAGTACCATCTACTCTACCATGAGCATAAATAATAGTGTTTTGATCTACCGGATTAAGATTATTTCTATAATCTAAAAATAACCAACCAGCATAATTATAACTCTTATCATAAGAATGACTTAGATAAAAATAATTATCATCATGTTGTACAAATGGATAATTAATATTAGTACCTGGTACTTCAATCCATCCAACAATCTCATTATTCTTCTCTAACAAATTAGTAAAATCAACACTTAATAAGGGTACATCATAATATCTAGTTCGATCTAACACTTCTGTTGTCGTACTCTTTTTAGCATCATGTATCGATGCCATATCTTGTAACTCTTCTATCATTTGTGCAGTATTATAATTGTCTATAACCCAAACAACTACATGGTATAAAGCAAATAAAAAAACTATGGAAAAAAGAATCAAAATAATTTTAGCAATTATCATCTTACTTTTTCCCATAGTAATCCTCTCCTATTATATAATATCGATGTTATCTATATCTTCCTCTTCTTCATCTGATTTCTTCTCATCCATTGTATCTTTCGTATCATCCTCTTTTGTTAAAGGAGCACCATCCATACTATCATAAGGATTAGAATAATCAGTAATCGAATCATCATGATCTAAAGAAGCTTCTTGATCATAAATCTTATTCTCTTTTTCTACAGGATCATGAAACTCATCCATAGACTTATGTTCCATAAAAGAATCATAAGGAGTAATAGATTTCTTTTTCTCATCTTCCTTAGATGATATCTGTCTATTTTTTCCTTTCTTTTTCTTATAACGAATTAACATAATAACCGCTACTATAATAAGTACAACAGCTATCGTTAATCCAACATACAATATAACATCAGCAGTAGATAAAGACATATCTATTTGCGTTTGTTTCTCTACATCCCTATTATAATCTATTCTTTCCCCACGAACTAGTAATCGATGAGTATTAATAGCATATGGTGTACAAGTAACTAACGTAACATAATCTTTACCATCTACTATTTTTAATGCTTCAGTCTCTGATGGTTCGGTAACCAATATTTGGTCAACTTGGTAGGCAAAAACTTGATCTAATATATAAATATAGAAAATATCTCCTTCTTTTAACTGATTTAAATCTGTAAATAGACGAGAAGATGGAAGTCCACGATGAGCAGATAAAATAGCATGTGTATTTTCTCCACCTACTGGAAAAGAACTTCCTTCTAAATGTCCTACCCCTTTTTGCAATACATTGGAACTAGTACCATGATAGATTGGAATTCGAACATCTATCTTTGGTATAGAAATGTATCCCATCATTCCTTTATCATTAACATTTAAAATAGACATATACTCACTAGAAGATTCTCGATTAGGATTTTGAAAAGCATCAACAATATTAGTGGAAGTAAGGGAATGATTATATTCCCTTGCTTCCTCTATTAATTTTTCATTTTGAGAGTTCTTCTGTTTTGTAACAGTTCTTTCATAATTACCAATAACATCTTGGTAATATTTCTGATACACTTGATTACTAATTATGGGATATAGAATAATTCCTAATCCCACAATAATCATAAGGATAAATAGAAAAATAGTTAATCTTTCTTTTATCTTTTTATTCATAAATTAATTAAGCATTTTGTTGTTCGTTTTGTTTTTTCTTTTTGTATACTACGAAGAAATAGATAGCTCCACCAACAACAATTAATCCAACAACAGTTAAGATAATAGTACCGATACTACCAGTAACTGGTAATAAACCAACTTCAGTATCAGCAATATCTAATTCATAATAACCATCGCTATTTGTATCTTCTAAAGCTTCTTCACCTTCTTGGTTAGGTCCAATTTTAACCATAATAGGATCAGTTAATAATTGATATCCTGCAGGAGCTTTAGTTTCTTTTACATAGTAAATTCCTTCAGCTAAACCACCAGTTTTAATATATCCATCAGATTCAGTAGTTACAGTTGCAACAACTTCACCTTCAGCAGTATCTTTATGAATTTCAAAAGTAGCTCCCTCTAATGCAGTACCAGGTTCACCAGCTTTATGTTTGAAGATTTCAATACCATATAAGAATACAGTAGCTTCATCTCCACCACCAGATGCTGGATCAGATGTATAAGTTCCATCACCATATGGATCATTAGAATATACTAAGCTAGCGCTATTTTTATTTCCAGTTCCACCTACAACGGCATTACTGTTAATTTTTGCGCCATATTCAACTTTTACAGTTGTACCACTAATTTTTTCTCCTATAAAAGTAATAGTTAAAGTTTTATCTTGAATTTGTGCAGTCGCAACATTTTCACTTCCTGCATTAGTAAATGTACCATTAGAGTTTGTTAATGGTGTACCACCTACTGAAATTTTAATAGAATCAACTGCTTGAAAATCAAGTCCTGCTGTAACAGTATCCTTAATTGTATAAACTCTGTTAGTAGAGTTTGTAGGCCAAGTTGGAACTGTACCAGTAATAACGTATGGAACTACGTCTCCTACTTTGTAAGAACCAGAATCAACTGCAGACTCACCTACACCTTTTTCAATAGCAGCATCACTAACTTTTGCATTAATTTCTTCATTATTAATTGTCCAACTATTACCAGCAGCAGTAAAGTCTAAATTTCCAACCATAACTGCATAAACTCTTTGAGTTTGAGTTGGTAATACTAGATATGCTCCAGCTTCTAGAGTAGCAGTAGCAGTTGTACCAGAAGTATTCATTGAAGTACCACTAGTACTATTTTCTTTAATATAAGCGGCATAAGCACTTGCTAATTTATCTAATTCAGATGAAGAAGCAGGGCTACCAGATGAAATATCACCGCCAGTTAATTTTTGATATTGATCAACAGTATAATCACGATAATCATCGCTTTGATCTAAGAACGCTTGAAAATCATCAGAAAATTCATAACTGATAACGTTAGAACCTTCATTATAGAAAGCATCTAAGATTAAATAAGCAGCAAATTGATCACCAGCATTAACATTTGTAATTGTTAAAGTAGCTGTATCAGTAACATTTTTACTAACACCATCACTACCAGTTTCACTTCCCACATTAACTGCACGTACTGTTAAAGTTCCTACAAAAACAAATGCAGCAAGGAAAAGTAATAAAATCTTATTTTTTGTTTTCATTTTCTTCTTTCTCACCTTTCTTTTTAATAATGTAATATCCTACTCCCAAAATTACCAATAATGATAATACTAACAAGATAACATAAATTACTATATTATCAATTGTGTTAGGAACCTCTGTATCAGTTTGTCCATCACCAGTATTATCACCAGGTGGAGTAACTTCCTGTCCTATCTCATCTTGCTCCGTTTTGACATTCATTTGAACATCATACTGATAAGTACTACCTTCTAAGGTTGGAATACTTAGAAGTGTTGGAGATGCACTATATCGATAACTTCCAACATCAACGGTATCTACAATTACTAGATAAATTCCTGGCACTAAATTAGAAAACTTAGTAACACCAGATTGATCTGTTTGTTGTAAATAATCAGATTGTAATTGATTATCACCAATAAACGTTTCAATTTCCTCTGCTTTGAGACTTAACTCTGAAGTTGTCATACCAGTAGGATCGAAAGCAATCGATTGATATTCATCTCTGAAATAATAACCAGACTGACTATCAAGGTTAGCCAAGAAGTATACTGATATATCAGCATTATTAAGCTTCTCGCTACCATATTGATAAGTAACAGTTAAACTTGATGGATGATCTGCATCAATATTATCTGCCCTTACATCAAAGATGCCAAAACTTATTACTGAGAGGAAGATAAATAAACTAGTTATTATCTTTTTCAAACTTATCACCTCTCTTCCTAATCATTCGGATTGAACATACAACACCTACTACAATTAGAATTAGTCCACCAATAATAAATGGTATAATTCCAACTCCTCCTGTATTTGGTAATATGTTAATCTCCTGATTAACTATGGATACCTTTGCTACTCCATTTTGATTAGTAACATCATATCCAGGAATAGTAATATTACCATCACTATCCACATTTATTTCCAATACTTTACCTAATGATTGATATCCAGTAGGAACTCTAGTTTCCTCTAGATAATAGGTAGTATTTGGAGCTAATCCTTTAAAAGTTAATCCACTAGAAACTTCTTGAGTAAGTGAAGAATTACTATATAAAGTAAAATCTGCACCCTCTAATGTTTCACCATCTTCATTAACTTTAGTAATTTGTAACTCTATATTAGAAACTACAAATTGAATTTCAGCTTTATACTCTTGAGAAGTATCCAAAGAATAATTATTATCCGCTAACGCTCCGGTTAGTACAACGACATTAGTAAATGTTTTAATAACATCATCACCAACATCATATTGTGCATTTACTGTAACACTTCCAGATGCTGGAATAGATGAAATTTTAACAAAAGTATCGCTCATTACTGTATAATTACTTCCACTAACGAACTTAACTCCATTTAATTGTTCTTCTAATAAAACATCTTTAATTTCAAAATCAGCAGTATTTGTAACTGTAATTTCAAAGTTTACGGTATCTCCACTTTGATAAGAAGCTTGTGGATTCGTAATTTTCTTAGAAATTGTTGGTGCAAATGTACCAGTTCTAACAGCCCATTCACCATATATTACAACATCATTTTCTGGCATCGTAAACTCATCAGCTTGATACCATCCTAAGAATTGATAACCATCAGGTTCACTCTTAACATTTTCTAAAGTAACCGTATCACCAGGATAATAAGTCTGTGCATCAGGTAATAAACTTTCTGCATTTGGTGGAAGTACTGATCCTTGGAATTGATAAGTTACTTTATAACTAACTCTTTCAAATTCTCCAGTAATAACAACGTTTTGATTTGGCATTGTAAAGATAGTTGCCTCATCTTCATCAGTAGAAGAAGGTAAAGAAATATCTGTACTCTTCCATCCTAAGAATCGATATCCATTAATAATATCTCC
>CAJLUG010000071.1 GCA_905209745.1 uncultured Mycoplasma sp. | reverse complement strand
ATATAATCTAGAGTTACTACCATTACTGGCATTTCCATAAACATCTTGCGTAATTCCCATATTATCTCTAATATATTCATCAATATTTTGACTAGAATAATTAGTCCTTGTATGATTTGATAAATACATATAATAGTTGTAGTAAGCGTTATTTTTATTTACAGCGTTGTTGTAATTACCATTTTTATAGTCTTTTAACATGGTCTTTTGGTCTTTATAAAAATATTTACCATCATAACTATAATAAGTTCCTTCAGATAACATTTCTGGCTTAGGTCCTATCGTACTTCCTCTACTACCAGAATACGTTTCTTGGATTTTATTTACATAGTTATGTTTAATTGATTCATTTGTTACTGTATAACTACTAGATGACTTTACCCAACTTAGAGGTACAATTTCATACGCTTCCCAAGATATCCAGCCTGTAAAGTTTCCAATTTTCACTTTCGCAACATAGTTTCCATTTGCATTATAAGTAGATTCAATAAACGCTCCATCTACTCCTCCATATAAGGAACCTGTATCCATGTAAGTATAACGGAATCCAGTTAAATTACTATTTGTATAAAATAATGTAAGAGTTGTAGGATTGACACTTAAATCTACTAAAGCTAGATTGGCATCTACTATTTTTGTTTTTCCAGATACTTTGGTAAATACTACTAAGTCATCTCCACCATTACTTTTCATATAATTTTTTGCTTCATTAAACGTATTGAAACAAGATAATTTGGTAATAGAACCATCACTTTTTAAGGAAGACACTTCAAAGGCACCACATAAAGCTCTGTTTTCGTAATTACTAGAAGAGAAAGCTTGTGTATCTTTAGGATAACAAATGATACCTAATATGAATAAACTAAGTAATAATAGTTTCTTTTTCATAGTGTCACCTCCTTATAGTTTCTCAATTTTATTATAACAATTCTTAGAGTGTTTAACGTTCGTAATATTGTCAAATTGTCACTTTTTGACATTAATTGACAAGATGATTTTTCTTCTATTTTATTTTCGACTTGGGGTTGATAATATGGACATTTTTCGGTATAATAATAAAAGCTAGACAATAAGAATTGTCATAGGAGGTACATATGTCTAAAAACGAAAATGAAACTACTGAGAAGAAACCAAAAATTAGGATTGTTTTACTGATATTTTTAATTTTAGCTATACTCGCAAGTGGATTTCTTATTTATGAAATATTCTTGCTTAGTTCTATAGAGACTTTAATACGTTATATTGTCATTGGTATTTTGATACTGATTGATGTTGTTTTATTTTTTAAAGTGCGGGGAGCTTCTAAAAAGAGAAAAAAGAAGCGTTCTAAACGTATTGGTTTAATTATCTTTATGATCTTATATGCAATCATTTGTGCTGCCATTGGTCTTGCTATTGCCTATGTTTATGGGCAATTAGATAGTATTAATAAAGAATTTGTTACTTATACTTCTGATCTTGTTGTGATGAGTGATAATGAGGCAGAAAGTGTGGATGACATTAAAGATTATACTATTGGACTACTTAGTGATGAGGATTCTCCTGATGGACATATTATTCCACAAGAGATGATTGAGGAGAATAATCTAGAAGACGATAATGAAATAAAAGATTATGATGACTACTCTACTATGTTAGTTGACTTATATGCTGGTGAAGTTGATGCCATCTTTATTACTGATAATTATGTAGATATGTTTTCTAATGTTACTGGATATGAGAATGTTAAAACAGATACCAAGGTTATTCTTTCTAAAGATAAGAAAATGAGAAAAGCAGATACTTCTGATAGTGAAGTTGAATCTAGTGGAAAATCAATTACTGAACCATTTACTATGTTACTTATGGGAATTGATTCTACGGATGAAGTTTTAAGTAAGAATGCGATTGCGAATGGTGATACATTAATATTAATTACATTTAATCCTAAGACTTTAAATGCTACTATGATTTCTATTCCACGTGATACTTATGTACCAATTGCTTGTTGGAGTGACCAAGCAGAAAATAAAATTACTCATGCTGCTGGATATGGTACTGACTGTATGATGAATACGATTGAAAATTATTTTGGTATCAATATCGACTATTATGCTAAGATTAACTTTAAAGGTCTTGTTAAGTTAGTTGATGCTGTTGGTGGCGTTGATATTAATGTAGAACAAGAATTATGTACAGATGACTCTTCTCGCGGTGGAGAAGTTTGTATATATCCTGGACAACAAACTTTAAACGGTGAACAAGCTTTGGTTTATGCAAGAAATAGAAAAGAGTTAGCTAATGGAGACTTTGGGGGTGGTCAACATCAACAAGAAATTGTTATGGCTTTAGTTAATAAGATGAAAACAATTACTGATGTAACGCAATTTATGGATATTTTAAATACAGTTTCAAATAGTTTAGATACAAACCTTACTACAAAACAAATCTTGTCTTTCTATAATGTAGGTAAAGATATTGTAAAAAGAAGTCTTGCAACTGACGAATCTAACTTAGTAAATATTCAACAACTATATTTACAAGGTGAAGGACAAATGATTTATGATGAACGTATGAGAATGGTATTATACGATTATGTTCCAAATGAAGATAGTAAAGCTGATATTGTAGCTGCTATGGAAGAAAATTTAGGACTAAAAAAACATAAAGTAATTAAAGAATTTAGTTTTTCTATCAATGAACCTTACGAAAAAGAAGTTATTGGTTATGGTCCTTATGATAGTGGAGCTGGTTATAGTTTATTACCTGACTTTACAGGTGATAGTGAAGCACAAGCAAGATATACTGCTAGTCGTTTAGGTATTACTGTTAACTTTGTTGGATCTGGTGGATACGTTGTCGATCAAGAGTATCCTTCTGGCAAAAGAATCGACAAAATTCGAGGAAGTGTGACATTAACATTATCTGGTTCAATTACTTATGAAGAACCAGAGGAAGAAGATAATGATACAACAGTAACTACTCCATCTACCGATGATGAAGAAACAGATTCTGGTAATGAGTCTGGTAGTGGTAGTGGTTCTGGTTCTGATGGTGGCAATACTGGAGGAGCTGGTAGTGATTCTGGTGATGGTAATGATGGAGGCAGTACTGGAGACGGTGGCAATACTGGTGGTGGAGAACTTGAGCCGCCTCTTACTGATAACGGTTTAGGACCAAGTTAATAATATTGAATAGATATTTACATCTATTCTTTTTTTTGCAAAAAAAATAGGCATAAATACCTATTTTATAACTTGATGAATTTGTCTTTTCCTACTCCACAAATTGGACATTTCCAATCCTCTGGTAAGTCAGTAAAGGGTACGTCTTCTTTACTATCATCATAAATATAACCACAGATTGTACATTGATAACGATTGCTAGTAGTTGACGGTTGTTCTTCTTGATAAGTTGGTGCTTTTTTAGGAGCAGTTCCTTTTAACTTTTCATGATAATATCGATAAGTCATTGGAGTATCTTCTGATAACTTCTTGGTTTGTTGAATACGAATTAAGAAGATATCATGAGTTTCTACGTCGATTACTCTAATTACTTCACCTATGATATAGCCACAAACATCTTCTAATACTACTGGCAGATTATCAATATTTTGGTAATTTATATCTTCAAATTTATTGGTTTCTCTTGATGAAAAATAACCAAATTTTGATATTATTTCTTTCTCTGATTTTTCAGATAGAATAGAGATTGCACATTTTCTTGTTTCTTTTAACACTTCATTTGTATAATTTTCTTTATTTAAACTTATTGCAATGATTGGATTTTTCGATGTTATTTGCATCACAGTATTAATAAAACAGCCTACATTTTTCTTATCTTTTTTTGTTGTTACTACGAACATACCATAAGATAAATCTCTTAGTGCTTCTGTATTCATTATTCTACCACCGTTTTCCATAATCCATGTTTATTACAATAAGCGTAGATTAATGCTCCTTTTTCGTATGGTACTGTCATTTCTGGAGTATCTCCTGGTTTTAATATTACTTCTCTATTTTCTTTTTCTGTTTTTACTAAAATCCATTCAATATAATGGTCTTCATCCATAACGTGATTTACTGTAATATGCATATCATCACCTACTTTTTCATAAGTTGGTACATGTTTTTCAAATGCAGCATCGACACTGTTTGGTTTTATTATTTGCATTTCTTCTCCACAGCAAATATATTTTCCAGAGCCTTCTTCTAAAACTTTTACTATAGCTCCACATTTTTTACATTTTTTTAATATTAATTCTTTCATTTTCTTTCCTCCTCTAATACTTTTTTCCAATCTTCTTCTTTAAATCCTGTTAACATAGTTTTTTCTGTGATTAAGATTGGTCTTTTTATCAACATACCATCTGATGATAGTAATGTTAATTGCTCTTCTTGGGACATATTTTGTCTTTTTTCTTTTAAGTTTAATTCTCTATACTTTATTCCACTTGTGTTATAAAGTTTTTCTATTGGAAAATGATATTTTTCTAGCCAAGATGTTAATTCTTCTTTTGATGGTGTTTCAGTTATTATATTTCTATCTATGAAATCTTGTTTATTTTCTTCCAAAAACTTCTTTGCTTTTTTACAAGTGGAACATTTAGGATATTCAATAAATAACATATATTTTACCTCCCTCTTTATTATACCGTACTTTTCTAAAAAAAAATAGAAGCAACGCTCCTATTTTAACTCTGCTAGAGATAGTTTAATGTCTTCATGAACAAACGTTAGAGTTGCTTCGTTTTGATAATCATCAAAGCTATCCTCTGTATATGTCCAAGTAACTTTTACTTCGTATGCTTCTTCATCTGTTGTTTCCCCATAAGCATATTCTGTTTGTTCTACGCTATCAATTGTAATTTCATCTACTACTGGTAGTTCTTGTTTTCTTTGATTATAGATATCACTTTCTACATACTTATAATAAGTGTCTTCGGCATTTTCTAAGAAGTTACTTAGTGAAGTAGAATATACAAAGTCTGTACCTCCTACATCTGTTTTCGCAGTTTTATCATCTAGACTATAGAAGTCATAAATAAACATTTCTGTAATTTTCTTTACATAGTCTTCTTCATTTACAGGATCTTCTTTTAAAATAGTGTCTAACTCTTCAAACATTTCTTGATATCTTTTTGTCTTGTTGTCTTTTAGTGTATATCCATATTCAGGAATTTCTTTTAATACTTTGGCTTCTTTTACTTCTACTTTTTTAAAGAAGATATTATAAACTAGAAAAGCTAAAGCAGCAATTACTATGATTATAAAAATAGTTAATAATATTTTTTTTGGTTTCTTTTTTAATTTCATAACTAATTTCCTTTCTCTTGATTTTCTCTTAATTCATTTTCATTGGTTTGATCTTCTTTTAATAAATCGAAAGTAATAATTTCGTTTGAAACATCTAGTAATTTGGTTGCATATTCATTATTATTTCTGATTTCTTCTTCACTAACTGCTTCATCTGTTAAGTTATAATATTCTTCTTTTTGACTATTATAATATACTTTGTTGGTTAACCAATTTCCATTAGGAAATACTACAATATTTTGATCTTTAATATCAAAAATATCATGTCCTAAGGCATATT
>CAJLUG010000070.1 GCA_905209745.1 uncultured Mycoplasma sp. | reverse complement strand
TGGTTTTATAAATATGGAATGTTTGGAGCCTTAATAGGACGTAATTTTCCTATTGTTCGAACCCTTATTTCACTTCCTATTGGAATTATGAGAATGTCTTTTGTTAAGTTTTTACTATTTACTATTATAGGTTCTATTCCTTGGACACTCTTATTTGTTTATTTAGGGTATGCACTGGGAAATAGTTGGATTTATGTTAGTGCTAAAATTTCTTGGTTAAAAATACCTATTATTATTTTATTCGTTTTTATTTTAATTTCTTACTTTTATAAAAAAGTAAAAAAGTTACTTTGTGAAAGACGGGGATAAGAAATCAGTATGATTTCTTTTATTTTGTCTATATTTTTGTTTTAATTTGTGTTATATTAGAGATAATAGAGAGTAAAGATTATAGGGTAGTATTCTTTACTTTACTTCTAAAATATTGTATAGGCAGGTTTACGTCATGAAAAAAGTAATATTAAGAATAGATCATTTAAAAAAATCATTTGGTAAAAAAGATGTCATTAAAGATTTTGATTTGGATGTTTATGAAGGAGAGTTTTTAACATTATTAGGGTCTTCTGGTTGTGGCAAGACTACCATTCTTCGAGCTATTGCAGGATTAGATCCTGTCAGTGATGGACATATCTATATTGATGATAAAGATGTTACTGATTTAGATCCTAAATATAGAGAAGTAAATACTATTTTTCAAAATTATGCTTTATTTCCGTTAATGACTGTAGAAGAAAATATAGGATTTGGGTTAAAGATGAAAAAAGTAGATAAAGAGACTATTAAAAAACGAGTACAAGAGATGCTTGAATTAGTTCATTTGGAAGGATATGAAAAAAGAAAACCAAAAGAATTATCTGGAGGAGAACAACAAAGAGTATCGATTGCGAGAGGACTTATTAATAATCCTAAAGTATTACTATTAGATGAACCATTATCAGCACTTGATCAAAAACTTCGTAAAAATATGCAACTTGAATTAAAACAACTACAGAAAAAACTAGGGATTACTTTTATCTATGTTACTCATTCACAAGATGAAGCACTTACCATGAGTGATCGTATTGTCTTATTAAAAGATGGAAAGATAGAACAAGTAGATACTCCAGTTAAGATTTATGAACATCCACATAGTTTATATACTGCACAGTTTTTAGGAGACTCTAACTTATTTCAAGGAAAAGTTAGTAAAGTAGGAAAAGAGTATTCCTTAGTAGAAGTAGAAGATACTACTTTAAAAATATTATCACAAGGATTTCAAGTAGGAGATCAGTTAGATATTATATTACGGCCAGAAAATATGAAGACGTCTTTAAAACCTGGTAAAGATAATGTATTGCAAGGTAAAATTATGGAACAGATTTATGATGGGGCAGTTACTAATTTAATGGTACGTGTTGGTAAAAAGAAAATTAATGTTATGTATTTAGGTAATGATAAATTATATACGAGGGGCCAAGAGATTTATCTTACATGGGATATTGAAGATGCCATTGTATTAAAGAGGGATTCTAATGAAGAGTAAAAAAGTATGGAAATTTTTCTTCCTAGCGCCAGTTATTATTTATGTTTCGTTATTAATTGCATTACCTTTACTTTATATTTTGTTAATTAGTTTTTTTAAGAGTGATTATTATGGAGGAATGATACATACATTTACGATTCAAAATTATATTGATGTATTTGATCAAGTATATATCAGTGTTTTTTTGAAGTCCTTTTTGATTGCTTTTATTGCAACTGTTATTTGTGTTTTTATTTCTTATCCGTTTGTGTTAGCAATTTCACATAAGAAGCCTAGGACACAGAAAATATTAATGACTTTAGTTATGGTACCGTTTCTAACGAATTCTTTAATTCGTATGTATGGATGGTTAGTGTTACTTAGAAAGTCTGGTGTTATCAATCATGTGTTGTTAGGTACTGGAATTATTCATGAACCATTATCACTTATGTATAATAATTTTGGAATCTTGATTGGTATGGTTTATACCTTGTTGCCGTTTATGATATTGCCATTATATAGTTCAGTTAGTACTGTTGATACTCGTTTATTAGAAGCAGCTAATGATTTGGGAGCATCTAAGATAAAAACATTTTTTAAGATTATTTTACCGCAGACATTACCAGGATTATTTAATGGTAGTTTGATGGTCTTTACTCCAGCACTTGGATATTTCTTTATTATCGATATCCTTGGAGGAGGTAAGATGATGATTTTAGGTAACTTAATTAAAAACCAATTCTTAACAGCTCGTAATTGGCCATTTGGAGCAGCGATATCTATTGTATTACTAGTTATTACTTCTCTTGTAATTTTAGCTTATCGTAAGTTGGGTGGAAAAATGGAAGATTTGGGAGGTGCTTAATGAAAAAAATAGTCGAAAATATATATTTAGTTTTAATATTTATCTTTTTGTTTTTACCTATTTTTGTACTAATTTTATTTTCATTTAATACTTCTCAATTAAATATTGTCTTTGAAGGATTTACTTTTCAGTGGTATGCACGTCTATTTGAAAATAAAGCCTTGTTAGAAGCTTTGTTTAATACTTTACTTGTTGCGGGAATTAGTACTGTTGTTTCTACAGTCGTGGGAACGATTTCTGCTTATGGATTACATAAATATTCTTTTCGAGGTAAAAATATTGTAAATGAACTTTTATATATTCCAGTAGTTATTCCTGAGATTGTTTTGGGAATTGCACTTTTATCTGTTTATACATTATTGAAATTAGAACTTGGTATGACGACATTAATTCTTGCACATATTTGTTTTTGTATTCCGTTTGTTATTATTAGTGTTCGTTCTGTATTAGAGAGTCTTGATCCTCATATAGAAGAAGTTGCGAGTGATCTTGGGGCGAGTCGTTTTCAAACATTTACTAAGATTGTGATTCCTATGTTAATGCCAGGAATATTAAGTGGTGCACAACTTGCACTTACCTTATCCTTAGATGATGTTGTTATTAGTTATTTTACTGCAGGACCAGGAGCAAATACTTTACCTTTGCAAGTCTATTCTATGATTAAGACAGGAATTACACCAGATGTTAATGCACTTATTACCATTATGTTAGCAATTGTCTTTATTTTACTTATGATATCTACGGTTGTGCAATTGCGTCGATTAAAGAAAGAGGTTGTGGTATGAAGAAAATTATGAGATTTGGTATTGTCATAGTCTGTTTCTTTTTCGTCTTTTTACTTTCTGGATGTAGTAAGAGTGAAAGAAAAGTTGTCAATGTACTTAATTGGTCTAGTTATATTCCTGATTCTGTTGTTAGGGATTTTGAAAAAGAAACTGGTATTGATGTTAATTATAGTACTTATTCTTCTAATGAAGAATGTTTGGCTAAAGTGTCTTCTGCAAAAGAAGGGACGTATGACTTGATTTTTCCTAGTGATTATATGATTGAGATTATGAGTAATAGGGGAATGTTAGAGAAGTTAGATTTTACTAAGTTAGAAAATGAAAATAATATTGATGCTACATATTTAAAGCAGTCTTTTGATGAAGATAATCAATATTCTTTACCTTTTGTATTGGCATCTACTGTGATTGCAGTTAATAGAAATCATATTACCGATACCATTACTTCTTATAATGATTTATTAAGAGAAGAATACCGAGATAATATTACTTTGATAGATGATCAAAGAATTATTATTGGTATGGCTCTTCTTGCGAATGGATATGATATGAATACTGTCGATGAGAGTGAATTAGAAGTAGCTAAAGAATGGTTATTTCAGTTAAAACCAAATATTAAAGCTTTTGATAGTGATAGTCCTAAAAACTTTTTAATTACAGAAGAAGCAGATATTGCAGTGTTGTGGAATGCAGAAGCAGCACTTGCTTATCAGGAAAATCCGAATATAGAGTTTATTTTTCCAGAAGAAGGTATTGCACTTAGTATGGATAATTTTGCGATACCTAAAGGGGCAAAACATCAAGACGAGGCTTATCAATTTATTGATTATATTTTAAAAGATGATGTTATGAAAGAAATTATTGAGTCTTATCCTTATAAAAATGTAAATAAAGAGACACAGAAGTTATTAGATAAAGATTATCTATATAATCAAGCAGCTAATATTCCTGGTTCTGTTATAGAACGTGGTATTTATGTTAAAAATATTGGAGAATCTGTTAAGTTATATGATAAGTTGTGGGCTGAAATTAAGTGATGGTCTTAAGTAAATACTGTCATTATGTGTCTAGTTGATAAGAAAAAACTTATCCTAGTTAATGATTTGTGTTATACTTTAGATATAAGGTAAGGAGGTTAGATATGAAGAAAGATTACGTAGATACAAGTGATTTTTCAAAAGAAGAATTATTGGATATTGCGAATTTAGGAATTCTTATTAAAAAGAACTTAAAAGCAGGATATCCATTAAATGTATTGTATCACAAGTCGCTTGGAATGATTTTTGAACAAGCGTCAACTAGAACTCGTGTGTCGTTTGAAACTGCAATGACACAATTAGGAGGACATGCTCAATATTTAGCACCAGGGCAAATTCAATTAGGAAAGCATGAAACTTACTATGACACAGCAAAGGTTTTATCTCGTCTTGTGGATATTTTAATGGCTCGTGTACAAAAACATGAATCTATCATGAATTTAGCAAAATATGCTGATATTCCTGTTATTAATGGAATGAGTGATTATAATCATCCAACACAAGAGATGGGAGATTTAACGACAATGCTTGAACATTTACCAGAAGGTAAACGAATTGAAGATTGTAAAATTGTCTTTGTTGGTGACGCTACTCAAGTATGTGCATCTTTAATGATGACTATTACTAAAATGGGTGGACATTTCGTTCAATTTGGACCTAAAGGATTCCAATTAAATGAACATTTCCAAAAAATTGCGGAGGAGAATTGTAAAGTTAGTGGAGGTAGTTTTTTAATTACTGAAGATGAAGATGAAATCGTTGGTGCTGACTTTGTTTATACTGATGTTTGGTATGGATTATATGAATCTGAATTACCAGAAGCAGAAAGAAAAGCAATTTTTTATCCAAAATATCAAGTTGATATGGCAATGATGGATAAAGCAGGAGCTAATGCTAAATTCATGCATTGTTTACCTGCAACACGTGGTGAAGAGGTAACAGATGAAGTTATGGATTCAGATCGTTCTATTGCTTTTGATCAAGCAGAGAATCGTTTGACATCTATTCGTGCATTACTTGTTTACTTTATGGGTAAACGTGATGAAACTATTGAAATTTGTAAGAAAAATTTAGGAGAGTAAAAGTATGGAAAAGAAAAAGAAGAAATTTAAATTAGTAGATGCCATACTTGCAACTGTATGTATTACTTTAGTTGCTGAAAGTGTAGCACCTACTGCTGCTATCGGAAATTCTCAATATTTCTGGTGGATTTTATTAATTCTTGCCTTCTGTTTACCATATGGTTTAATCACAGCTGAGTTAGGAAGTACCTTTAATAGTGAAGGCGGAATGTATGATTGGGTAAAAAAAGCGTTCGGTAAAAAATGGGCAGCTCGTGTTGCTTGGAATTATTGGATTAACTTCCCATTATGGATTGCATCTTTAGCTGTTGCGGTTACAGATGTAGTTGCTAGTATCTTTGGGGTTGAGGTATCTATTGTATGGGTATTAATTTTACAACTT
>CAJLUG010000069.1 GCA_905209745.1 uncultured Mycoplasma sp. | reverse complement strand
TTTTTACTATTTCCCTTTTTAGTATATGGAATCTATATGGGATATCATAATCATGTAAAAGAAGAAAAAGTTGTCCTAGATCTCGCAATATTTACTTCTATGTTTTTAATGATTCGTTATGCAAATAGAGAAAATTTTATCGCAAACGTAATCTTTATTAACTTTCCCTTATTAATTTCTTTCTTAAAAAAAAGAAATATTAGCGCAATGATTTTATCTGCAGTAACCATCTATTACTACTATGTAGTATTTAATATTCCCTTATTATATGGCATAGTAGAATATGGAATATACTTACTTATTTATTTCTATCTATTAAAAAAGAAAAAAGTAGAAGAGTACTTATTCGATTGTTTTATAAGCATCAAAGCCTTCTCCATTACTTTTACTTTATATATAAAAGAAATATCCCTATCTCTAACACTAGAACGTAATGCCTATATATTATTTATTATAATTTTATTTATCATTACGATGACTAGCATTTTACTTTTAATAAAAGAAGGAGAAAAAATAATTGAAAAGAACAAAATATTAAAAGAACTACAAAAAGAAAAAGAACTAAAACTAGCGCTATTTAAATTAACACATGAAATAAAAAATCCTCTTGCTGTCTGCAAAGGATATTTAGAAATGTTAGAACATAACAAAGAAAATGTCGAAAAGTATTTACCAATCATTACAGATGAAATTAATAGAACTTTAATCGTAATTAATAGTTTCTCAGACTATGGAAAATTAAAAATAGAAAGAGAAGAAGTAGATATTGTAATGTTAATAGAAGATATTAAAGATACGCTAGACCCTATATTTAGAAAAAATAAAGTAAAAACCAAATATGACATCAAAGAAGAAGAAATCTATATTGAACTAGACTATGATCGTATGAAACAAGTACTAATTAATATTTATAAAAATGCGATAGAAGCAAAAAAGGAAGAAGAAAATCTTACTATTAAGACAACCATAAAAAAACTACCGACAACAGTAGAAATTATAATTGAGGATAATGGAGTAGGTATGGCTGAAGAAACATTAGAAAAAATCTCTAAAATCTTTTATACCACCAAATCAAATGGTACCGGACTAGGTGTTGCCCTATCAAAAGAAATAATAGAGCAGCACCAAGGAAAACTAAATTATGAATCTAAACTAGGAAGTGGTACCAAAGTAACAATTACTCTTCCAGTAAAAGAAAAAGGCCAAAGCCTTAATAATAGTAATTCGTAGTATACATAGGATATGGTTGCATCATCATAGGAGGATATATTGGATATGGTGGACGATTATTATTTGCAATACCATAACCTAAAGCAGTACCAGCAAGTCCTCCTACTAAAAATGGTGCAAGGAAGAATCTTTCTCCATCCTGACTAACTACTCCGCTATTAGGAAAAGAAGTAGTAGTATAAGGATTCATATCATATACGTGCACTTCATTGCTAGGAACTCCATAATTATTAGAATACATATTTTAACACTCCTTTATGATAATGTATGTAAAAATAAAAAAATGGTGTTAAAATCTATGATATAATAAATAACGAGGTGAAAACATGGAAAGATTACAAAAAGTAATAGCGGAGTCTGGAATTACATCAAGAAGAAAAGCAGAAGAACTAATAACAGCAGGAAAAGTAAAAGTAAATGGCAAAGTAATTACAGAACTAGGAACGAAAGTATCTAGTAAAGATAAAATAGAAGTAAATAACGAGTTAATTGAAAAAGAACCAAAAGAATATTATTTACTAAATAAACCAAGAGGTTATGTAACGACAACAAGTGATGAACATGGTAGGAAAATAGTAACAGACTTGATTCCTACCAAGGCAAGAATCTATCCAGTAGGAAGACTAGATTATGATACAACAGGACTACTTCTTTTAACCAACGATGGTGACTTTGCCAATATTTTAATGCATCCAAATGATAATATAGAAAAAGTCTATATCGCAAAAATCAATGGAATTATTACTGGTAGTGAAATAAAAAAATTAAAAGAAGGAGTAGAAATAGATAATACTATTGTAAAAGCAACTCGTGTAAGACTAAAGAAAACAACCGAAAAAACAAATACTTGTATGGTTCAAATCACCATTCATGAAGGTAAAAATCATCAAGTAAAGAAAATGTTTGAAAGTATTGGCTACCAAGTAGAAAAACTAAAAAGAGAAAAAGTTGCTTTCTTTAATTTAAAAGATTTACAATCAGGAGAATATCGTAGACTAACTCCTAAAGAAGTAGCCAAAGTATACGCTCTACAAGAAATCCCTAAGTTGACAAAAAAAGTAAAATAATCTAAAGTTTAAAAAAAGTCATCGAAAAAAAGTAGTTAAATATTGATAATATGAAAAATTGAACAAATAAAAAAAAGAAGCTTAACGCTTGCTTCTTACTATATACGGTATAACATATAAAAACAAAAGACAACAAATAAAATAAGTAGAATAATTAAAATAATACCAGCAAGACTCACGGCACGATCATTAAATTTACGAAGATATTCTAAATAATTGTTAGGATGTCTTTTTTTTAGTATGCGAATTTTAAGTTGATATAAATAAATACAAATAGTATTACTAAAAATAGTATAGAGAATTCTCGAAATAAAAAGACTAGCAAAAAAAAGAATAAAGTGTAAATACATCGTACCATAACCAAGTAGAGAAATAAGATAACAAAGATATAATTCTAAGACTTCTAATAAGACCCCTAAAAATAAAAATCCTCGATATAAAAAATATAAAGGTCCTAAGATAAAACATAATAAAGGTGTATCGTTTCTAATGATTTTATCATATTCTTGACCTAAATAAATTTCTAAATCACTAGCTTGTTGTTCTCGGTATCCATGAATTTCTTTACCATCATCTAAATACCCACAATGAGCACAAAAAGTATGGTTGCTATCTTTAAGCATTGGCATACCACATCTAGGACATTTCATAACTCCTCCTTAAAAAAAAGCACAATGAGTATCATTGTGTATTATTCTGCTTCAATTGCGCCAGTAGGACAACTATCAATTGCATCTTGTACTGCTTGTTTATCTTCTTCTTTTACTTCTTCCACTTTCGCAACAGAAATTCCTTCATCATCTATTTCAAAAACTTCACTGCAAATAGCGGCACAAGCACCACAACCAATACAATTATCTCTATTTACTTTTACTTTCATTTATAATCCTCCTCTCATTCATTATACAAAAAAAAGCTTTTGACGTAAAGAACTATTTATCTCTTTTGTTTTTCCAAAAGCTGTGATAAACTAAAATAGGAGAAGGTGAACAGTATGAGAAGTAGAATGGATCGATACAACCAAAGAGACAGATCAGAATATCGTAGATCTGAAAAAAATCAAGAACTATATCGTAATATTGGCACTAATACAAAATATACAAACTTTACTGATGTCACCAACGCCAATGCTTTTGATTTAAATAGGGCACAAAAAAACTATCGTACTAGAGAAGGATATCAACAAATGAAAGAGTATGAAGGTTTTGTGAATGAACCGAAAGAAAAAAAAGAGTTAGATGATTTTAATTACTTATATCAAGATCATGAAAATAGAGTCTATGACATCAACAGTGTCTTAGAAGAAGCGAAAAAGAATAGACAAAAAAAAGACGAACTAGAAGCTAAACGAAAATTAAAAAATACCAATTATAATATTTTAGCTAGTCTAAACCCTGAAGAGTTAGAAAAATATCGAAAAGAAAAAGTAGAAAGAACACGTCCAGATGAAGAAGAATTACGAGATTTAATCGATACTATTACAACCAAGACCCTTGCCGGTGAAATTGATCAACAAACAAGTGTCAATCTATTAAGTGATTTAATGGCAACCAATATGATGGACCGTGTTGCCGGATCTGACGAGTTACCAGAACAAGAAGAAACAGAAGAGGAAATAGAAGACACAGAAACAGAATTATCGTTATCTAAAGAGATACTAGACAAAGACCAAATAGAAAAAGTAAATAAATTAAAAGATAAAGAGAAAAAAGATAGTATTATGGATAATTCTGATACAGACTTTTATACAAGAAGTATGGACTTATCAGACAAAGACTTCGACTTTGATGATGAGTTTACAGAAAAAAAGTTACCAATAGGAGTAAAAATCTTATTAATTTTACTACTCCTTGCCGTACTCGCCGTCGCCGGATACTTTATTTATAGAAATTTATTTTAAATACTTAGAAAACTAAGTATTTTTTCTTTTAATCTTTCCAATAAGAAAAGATTTATGATATATTATAATGTAGAAGTAGGAGGAATAGTAGTGAACATAAAGTTTGTAGTAAATGATTATGTATTAGTATGGAATTTATTATTTCAAGCATCTATTAATGAAAGAATTCATAAATTAAAACAAAAATTATGGTTGAATTATAAAAAAGAATATAATAAGACTTTTCACGATAAAGAATATATTTTAAAAGACCCTAAGAATTTTATCCCCAATGACGATACAATATATAATATAGTCTTAGAAAGTAAAGAGTTTGAAAAAATAAAAAAAGACACTGAAAAATATCGTAACCGTGTCCTAAAAATTTGGGATAACTATAAAAAAGATGCTAGTAAAATTATAAAGTCAATCACCAAACTAGATATCAAACCATATCAAGTATTAGTAGTAGATGAAGATTTAGATATTATCGATACAACTACCGTAAAAGGTGCCAAGGTAAATACCATTGTCCTAGGAAAAAAAGTAACTGCCGATACTTCATTAAAACTAGTAGTAGAATTAGTATTCCAAATTATAAAAAAAGAATTAAAATCATACAAAGTAGAATATAAAGATATGGTAGATGCTGTAATTGAATTAGCCATACTAAATGAATTTCCAACGAGATTAACTGGTAGAAGTCACTACTTAACAGGAGATCCTACGCTAAATTATTTAAAAAGACAAATGTATCCTTACTGGTTAATGTATTTAGGTGCTAGTAAAGATGATATGATGAATTTCATGATGCGTGATAAAATAGCTTTTGATATTGACAAATATCCGTATGAAAAAGAATTAAAAAAGAGAGACTTATTGGAGTTTATTGATTTTTGTATTAGAAATCAAAAATATATTATAAAAATACATGAATTAGAAATTATCTAGGGAGGTTCACAAGATGGAAGAGAAGTTAGAGTTATTACTAAATAAAATTAATATGGATAAAGAAACCTATCCATATTTTTTAAGTGCCAAATTAGAAAAAATAAAGATTCATCGTAAAACCAAATCGATAGAAATATTTATATCTAACAAGACTCCTTTTCCTCTAGAAGTAATAAAAGAACTAGAAGAAAAGAAAGATAACCTAGATAAAACTGCCCAAAAAACAGAGATTATTCTAGATATTGAAACAATTGATTTAAATACTTATTTAAGTTATTATCCTTACATATTAGAACAAGTAAAAGATAAATTAAAAGTATTAGAGATTTATTCTGATGCAATGAAAGTAGAAGATGGTTTTCTAACATTGATCGCAACAGGTGATGTGGAAAAGAATCGTCTAGAAGAATGTCTAGATAAAATAAATGAATTATATAAACACTTAGGATATCGTTTTAATATTGAAGTAGTATTAAGACATGAAAAAAATATATTAGAAGAAATCTCTAATACTTTTAATTTATCTTTTACTT
>CAJLUG010000068.1 GCA_905209745.1 uncultured Mycoplasma sp. | reverse complement strand
TATGGGTTGTATCTTAGATGGTATAGAAAGATATTTAGAAAGTGAAAAAAAAGTAAAAGATGATAGAGGAAAATGCAATAAACCTAAAAAAGTTTCATCTAAAGTTCAGAGACTCATTAGAAGCTTGGGAAAAAATAAATGAAGGGTTTATAACAAGAGAGATAGAAGATATAATCATAGATACTAAAGCTTGTATGGTCCCCAATTTATCATTTTCTATAGAAAATCCATACCTACCAGAAGATTTAGATTTTGGTAGGTATTTTAATTATAGCCATAAATGGGGCTCTTTAGTTAGAAACTACCTAAATTTTGAAAACTTAAAAGCTTTAAGAAATGATATAATAATACATCGTCATAATACTGATACACCTAAATCATATTTATTTAATGGTGACATAATGAGTACATTGAGATTTGATAATACTCATAAAAATGGTAAAGGGTGCCTATTATCTATGACGGTTTGGACTATGAAAAAGAAAAACTACCTATCGTTTAATCTAAGGGCTTCAGAAGTAACTAAAAGGTTGGCATTAGATTTACTCCTCTTTCAAAGATTAGGTGAATACATATTCAACGGTAGTAAATTTGAAATATCAGTTTATATATCCCGGGCATATAATGATTATGTAACCCTATTACTCTATCATTCACATAAAGATGTATTCAAGATTCTTGGTAATAGAAAAGATAATATATCATTATATATGAAAGATAGGTTAAAATGGTTTATAGAACACGATGAAGAAGAAGTAAAATATAAAATATGGAAAAGGGTGGCAAAATCTTTAAAAGATACTGGACCATGGCCGCAATTACTAGTAAAAGATTGCAAGTTACCTGCTGAATTATACCAAATCTAATATGAGTATATAAAAATCTTATATATTTATGATTAGGATAATGGGAACAAAAATCTTAGGGACTGATATTCATGAAACGAATAACCCAACTAAAGAGGGTAGAAGCATAAGCTTTTCTATTTCAGTAGATGGCCATGTATGGAATACTTTTCCATTACTAGCTATTGAAGATTTGGTAGTTATAAGAAAAGAGTTAAGGAAATATATAAACAAACATAAAAAATAATTATGAGAATATATGACAGTGCCTATGAGTTAATTTCTGAAATGGGTAGGAATATATGGGAAATGGGCACTATAAATAAACCCAAAACCTACCAAAATAAAAATATTGAAGGCAATGAAGATTACATAACCAAAGAACTTATTTGTGAACAATATGCTTTGGTAGAATTACCTGACCCTGATAATTTATTTAAATATACACATTCTAGAGAATGGGCTGATAAAGAATTTAAAGAAAGGGTAAACCAAGAATATGTTGAAAATCCTGGTAATGCCTGGCTTGATAGAAAAGAAGTTTGGGAACAATTCCTAAATAGTGAAGGTGAATTTGATTATACTTATGGTCAAAGAATGATTGGTGCTTTAAATAATATAATTTATTTATTAAGGTCTGATTTTGACACTAGAAAAGCAGTATTACCCATATTTAATGGGTTAAAATATGATGATACCAAATATTATTATGGTAGTAAAAGAATCCCATGTTCTATGTATTATGACTTCCTTATACGTGATAATGTAAAAGGTGGTAAACAATTAAATATAACCTACCATCAAAGGTCATCAGATTTTATAGTCCATTTTGGTAATGATGTATATCTTGCATGGAAATTGATGTTGTTTGTATCTAATGCAGTGGGAGTTAAACCTGGGTACCTTTATCATACTATAGATTCTATTCATGTATATAAGAAAGATTGGGATATATTAAAAAATTCCATGAAAGATTACAATGTAGGTTACTAAATAACCTACATTAACTGGGTATAGTTCAGTAGGTAGAATGCTTGCTTTGGGAGCAAGAGGTCGCAGGTTCGAATCCTGTTACCCAGACTAGAACAATTATATTATTTATGAAAACTAAATACCATATAATTAGGTCTTATACAGAGCTAAAAAAACTTATCGATTGTTGCATATCAACTGGATATGCTAGTGTTGACTGGGAAACTAATGGTCTTCCTTTATATGTAGAAAATTTTAAACCAACTATATTATCGGTAACATGGAGACCCGGTTATGGTGCATCTATCCCATGTGAACATTTTCAAGCTAAAGATTATGTAAACCCAGGTTGGGATTGGAAATATGCCATAAATGAATTTGGTAGGAAAATAATAGAAAACCCCAATATAGTAAAGGTAGCTTGGAACTGGAAATTTGATAACCAAATATTTTATAAATATAATATATACTATCAGGGTACAGTAATAGATGGTATGTTAGCTAAATATCTTTTAGATGAGGAAAGACCTAATGGTTTAAAAGATATGGTTAGAAGATTTATTCCTGAATTTGCCAATTATGAAAAATATGATAACTTCGATTCAATACCTTGGGATAAAAAAGAATTAGAACCATTATGTAAATATGGTTGTATGGATACTGATTCAACACTTAGGTTAAGTTTATTTTTTGAATCAAAATTGATAAAGCTTGGGTTTTATCCCTTATATAGAAATCTTATGATGGCAGCTAGCAGGGTTTTACAATCTGCAGAACAATATGGGATGCCATTTGATGTTGAGTTGAACAAACAGCTAAAAAATAAGTATGACAACTTAATTAATGAATATGAAAGTAAATTAAGGGGAAACCATAAATTTTTAAGATATGAAAGGTTTCTTCTAGAGGATAGAAAAACAAAATATATAGAAAAACTCAGGTTAGAAATAGAAGAACTTTCTAAAGAAGATAATAAAAATAGAAGTATAGAAAACCGAGAATCCAAAATTTCAAGAGTATTGGCTGGTGAATACCAAACCAATGAAGAAAAGAAATTATTGGAACCATTTAATTTCAAATCAGTAAAGCAATTAATAGACCTATTATTCCTAAACAAAAAGGGTTTTAGATTACCTATATTAGAATATACAGTAGATAATAAAACAAAAAAACCCACAAATAACCCATCTACTTCAGAAAATGTTCTTTTACAATTAAAAGATAGAGATAAATCTGGTTTTATAGATACACTTCTTAATTTAAGAGGTATACAAACTATAAATTCAACTTTTATATACGGCCTAAGTGATTTGGTACAAGATGATGGTTGTGTACACCCCAGATTCTTATTAATAGGAACAACAAGTGGTAGATTATCCTCTCGTGAACCTAATGGTCAGAATATCCCAAAAACTATGGTGAATCCAGATGTTAAATTGCAATTTATCACACCGCCTGGGGAATTATTCCTAACTTATGACTATTCTCAAGCAGAATTACGTATATTAGCACACTTAGCTAATGAAAAAACTATGCTAGAATGGTTTAGAACTGGTAAAGATATCCATTTAGCTTCTGCTTGTAAAAAATATGGAGAAGATTATGACAAAATAAAACCCATATATGATGATGAGCAACACCCCGATTATAAACTGTGGAAAAAGCGTAGAAAAAATGCAAAATGTATTAATTTCGGGATATGCTTCTCTGGGGATACTGAAATATTAACCGAATCTGGTTGGCAAAGGTTTGATTCTTTAGAAAAAGGTATAAAAGTAGCTCAGTATAATCAGTGTAATGGTAGAATAAATTTTGTGGTACCACAAAAATATATTGAACATAAAGGTCAAGAACTGTGGTTACATGAAACCAAGTTTGCTAATATATGTGCTACTAAAAATCATAGGTTATTATATAAATCTAAAAAATTGGTATATGATTATAGTGAAGTTTTTATAGAGGACATAAATCATAGAACGGGGTATTCACCAAGTGCTGGGTTTTATAGTAATAAATTCATAGACGATAATATTACGAGATTTATAGCTGTACTTATAGCTAAATCAAATACTGTAAAAAGATATACAAGATTTAATACCTATACTGGCCAAGAGTGGATAATACAATTAAAAACTGAATTTGAGAAATTAAGGTTAACTAAGATATTGGATTCTTGTAATATCACATATTCTATATTCAATGAGTCAGAAAAAGGTTATACTCTTATAAATATATCAGTAGATACTGATTTATTATCTATAATAAATAATTACGTTAATTTACAAATTAGTACCCTTAAACCTGAAGCTATAACTAAACTAAATGGTGAGGTATTATTAGATGAGTTGAGTAATTGGAGTAGTTTTAAAGTAACTAGTGATATTACTAGTAAAGATTCAATATATTACTATACTACTTCCAAACAAAATGCGGATATAATACAGATATTAGGTATATTGAGTAATATGAGGGTAACGGTAAATAAGAAAAATTGGAAACTATATATTTTACACTGGAAATCTTATAAATTTAATCAAGCCTATGTAAAATGGGAGTTTCAGAGGTTACCTGGTTTACATACTGTATATTGTGTAACTGTACCTGATTCAAATATTATAGTAAGGAGAAAAGGTAGGGTACTTATAGTTAAGAATTGTTATGAACAAACTGCACCTAAATTAGCTGAAACCTTATCTACACCAGGAGAAAAAGTTTCAGTAGAGGAAGGACAAGAATTCTTAGATGATTTTTTTAGAACTTTCCCAAATATAAAAAAATACATAGATAAGCAACATAAGTTTATGGAAGAACATGGCTATGTTAAATCTTTGTTTGGTAGGAAAAGAAGGTGCCCAAAAGTATACTCAGAAAAATATGGTGAATATCTTGAAGCTTTGAGACAATCTACAAATGCACCAGTCCAAAGTGCAGCTTCAGATATGGCATTATTTGCTTCTGTAATAGTTTATTCCGAAGTAAAAAAAGGTATACTACCTCCAATGAGAGAGGTAGATACTGTACATGACTCTGTATATCAATTTATAAAACCTAAATATATAACCCCAGATACCATATATAAAATATGGGATATATGTAGGAACCCAGATACAAAAAATTATTTTAACTTTTCAATTGATGATGTTGATATGTCTATGGATTTTACAATTGGTAGAACAATGGCTGAAGAATTGCCATTTATACCAGGTTATGACTATGAAAAAATGCTTAAGCCTGATTTTAATATAGATGAATACTATCAAGAATATAATAAAGTAAAACATATACCTATATCCGAATATCCTGATAAGTTTAAAAAAGATTTTGATACACCATGGAGACAAAGATAAACCAAATAAAAGATGATATACTATCAGTAGTATATAAGGGCAAAAAGATAGATATAAATATCACAAAAGAACTTTCAATAGATGAGAATTTAATTGATTCGCAATTAAAAAATCAACCCTCTAATTATGCTTTTCTATCATTACTACGAGATGATTATATAAAGAAAAGAGATAAATTAGAGGCGGAAAAGGATTACCAATATAGTAATATATGGCTATATTATAAAACTAGTGATAGTAGATTAAACAATGATACTGTACACAACAAAGTAATAACTAATATAAAATATCAAGATATATTATCTAGATATCAGAAAGTATCAGACAAAGCAAACAAATTAATAAGTATATGTAGAGCTTATGAAACAAGGGAAAGAATATTACAAACTATATCGGCTAATTTAAGAAAACAACAATAAAAAATTTATTTCTATGATTGAATTAAACTTACTATCAAAGCAAGATGCTAAAAGTATTTCAAATAAGGTAAAAGAATTTGGGTACCCTCCCGAGAATAAAATTTTAATGGCAATACCTAACTCAGGTAATAAAAC
>CAJLUG010000067.1 GCA_905209745.1 uncultured Mycoplasma sp. | reverse complement strand
ATATTTTTTCTGTTTAAACATATCCTTTATTAGGAGGATATATTATGGATAAGCAAGATAATCTTAATAGTTATAATCATGGTATTAGTTTGTTAGAAA
Source organism: uncultured Mycoplasma sp. (assembly GCA_905209745.1). Classification (GTDB taxonomy): domain Bacteria; phylum Bacillota_I; class Bacilli_A; order RF39; family UBA660; genus Faecimonas. The sequence continues at coordinate 5,630 of CAJLUG010000067.1, read as the reverse complement.
GAAAAAATTTAGTAATTACTGGAGTAAAAAAGATTGAAAATTTTGATAGTGAACAATTCTTACTTGATACGATTATGGGATTTTTAATGATTAAGGGTGAAGGATTGGAATTAATTAAATTAGATACTATGCAAGGTAATGTTTCCATTAAAGGACTTATCCATAGTATGACTTATGTAGAAGATATGAAAAAAGATAAAGAAAATAGTATTTTTAACCGATTGTTTAAATAATGAATTTAAAAATACAAGTTTTTTCTTTCGTTTTTTCTTTTTTTTACGGAATACTATTTTCTTTTCTTATGAATCTTCATTATCAATATCTTTTTCATAAACGTAAAGTATTTAAAGTTTTTTTTACTTTACTTTTTTTGCTTGATATGGCACTTTTATATTTTTTGTTGTTACGAATTATCAATGGTGGTATTATTCATATTTATTTTTATTTGTTATTATTTCTTGGCTTTTATGTTAGTTTTCCTATCTTAAAAAAAATACGTAAAAAATAGTGTCAAATTTCTTTTTTTTTCTATGGAATCTTGCTCTATACTTTAAAGTGTTCTATAATTTATGGTGAAAGAGTAGGTGATGTTATGGCTAAATCTAAAGCAACTAAGAAAAGACATCGTAGAATGTTAATATTAGGTCTTTCTTCTATTGCGGTCATAATTGGTACTACTTTTACGATTGGTAAGTATTGGATAGAAATTTATGATAAATATCAAGAGAAAGAAGAATTACAAAAAAAACTTGTTACTTTAAAAAATAAAGAAAAAAAATTAAAAGTGGATGCTAATAAGTTACAGGATCCAGATTATATTGCAAGATATGCTAGAGAGAAATATCTTTATTCTAAAGACGGAGAGTTTATTTTGAAGATTCCTGAAGAGTAAAGGTTTTCTTTTTTTGGAATAATGGAGGTTAGTATGATTTCTATAGAGGATAATTTTAAGTTTCATAAAAATGATATTATAGTTGTTGGTTGTTCGGCTGGACCTGATTCTATGGCACTTATTGATATGTTATTAAAAGTTCGTGATAAATATTCATTAAGTTTAGTTATGGCTCATGTAAATCATAATTTGCGAAGAGAAAGTGTGCAGGAAGAAAATTATCTTATGGAATATTGTCATAAGAATCAGATTATGTTTGAACATATGACTATTACTAATTATGGAGATGATAATTTTCATAATGAAGCGAGAAATATTCGATATAATTTCTTTGAAAAAGTAGTATTAAAATATCAAGCACAATATTTAATGACAGCCCATCATGGGGATGATTTAATCGAGACTATTTTAATGAGAATTACTCGTGGTTCTAATTTAGCTGGATATGGTGGCTTCAAAAAAGAAGTAGTTATGGATGGATATGTGATTGTTAGACCATTACTTTTTTATACCAAAGAAGAGTTAGAAGAATATGATAAAGAAAATCATGTTATGTATTATGTGGATTCTTCTAATCATAAAGATAAGTATACTAGAAATCGTTATCGTAAATATGTTTTGCCGTTTTTAAAAGAAGAAGATCCTAATATCCATTTAAAATACTTAAAATTTAGTAATGTTATATATGAGGCTAATCAGTATATTGAAAAAGAACGTGATAAGGCCTTGAGGAAAGTGTTAAAAAATAATACTTTAGATATTCCTCTTTTTAAGGAATTAGATCCTTTTATTCAAAAAGAAGTCTTATATTATATGATGAATGATTATTATCAAGATGATTTGATTTTAATTAATGATAAACATATTGAACTTTTATTAAATTTAATATATAGTAATAGAGCAAACACTTTTATTAATTTGCCTAATGAAGTAATTGCAATGAAAAATTATCATGTTTTAGAATTACAGAAAGTAACTACAGAAATTACGACTTATGAAATAGAGTTTTCTCGTTATGTAGAATTACCTAATCATCATGTAATTGAAGAAGTAGAGGATGACAGTGGTAATAGTAATTCTATTTGTAGATTATCTAGTAAAGATATTTCTTTACCTTTAATTGTTAGAACTCGTAGAATTGGTGATAAGATGTCAGTTAAAGGTAGTGGTACAAAGAAACTTAAAGATATCTTTATCGATAAGAAAGTTGCGCCAAAGGAAAGAGATATTTGGCCTGTTGTTGTAGATTCTAAAGGAGTAGTGGTTTGGTTACCAGGTTTAAAAAAATCAAAATATGATAAGAAAAAAACAGAAACTTATGATATAATACTAAGATATAGTTAAGGAGGAAATGTCATGAATAAAACGATTGATAAAAAGACAATAAAAAGAGGACTTTTACCTTATTTATTTTTAGCTTTGATTATGTTAACAGTATTTTATGTAGTTAATGTTATGAATAATGATGTTAATGTGTTGACATACAATGAATTTATTAGTGAATTAAATAAGGGAACTATTGAGGATCTAACTGTTACTGCTAGAGGTAGTGCTTATACTTATGAAGTTAGAGGTAGTTTAAAAGATTATGATGATAACGAAACATTCTTTGCTAGACTTCCACTTAGTGATGAAGTAATGAAAAAGATTGTAGAAGCTAGTGAAGTTCAAGAATTTAAGTTAGAAGCGGAAGCTGATCCTGATTCTTCTTCTTTCTGGTTAATATTAATTAATGTATTGCCTTTTGTCTTACTAATTGGTTTTGCGTTCTTCTTCTTTAGTCGTCAAATGGCTGGTACGAAGAGCTCTATAGATTTTGGAAAGAGTAAAGCCAAATTAAATAGTGATGCTAATAAAGTTACATTTAAGGATGTTGCTGGATTAAAAGAAGAAAAAGAAGAGGTTAAAGAATTAATTGATTTCTTAAAGAATCCAAAGAAATTCCAAAAACTTGGTGCTAGAATTCCTAAAGGAGTATTATTATTTGGTCCTCCAGGAACTGGTAAAACATTACTAGCAAAAGCGGTTGCTGGAGAAGCTAATGTTCCTTTCTATTTCATTAGTGGTTCTGACTTTGTTGAGTTGTTCGTTGGTGTTGGAGCTAGTCGTGTACGTGATATGTTCCAACAAGCCAAAAGAAATGCTCCTTGTTTAATCTTTATTGATGAAATTGATGCAGTTGGTCGTCAACGTGGTACAGGACTTGGTGGAGGTCACGATGAACGTGAACAAACATTAAACCAATTACTTACAGAAATGGATGGATTTGGAGCTAATGAAGGAATTATTATTATTGCTGCTACTAACCGTCCTGATGTATTAGATCCTGCCTTACTTCGTCCAGGAAGATTTGATCGTCAGATTACCGTTAATTTACCTGATGTTAAAGGTCGTGAAGAAATCTTGGCAGTACATGCTAAGAATAAAATTTTAGCAGATGGTGTTACACTTGCTAATTTAGCGAAACGTACTCCTGGATTTAGTGGAGCTGATCTTGAAAACTTGCTTAATGAAGCTGCGTTACTTGCTGTTCGTCGTAATAAAGATAAGATTACTATGAGTGAGATTGATGAAGCAACCGATCGTGTTCTTATGGGACCTGCAAAAACATCTCATAAATATAGTGAGAATGATCGTCGCCTTGTTGCTTATCATGAAGCAGGACATGCTGTTATTGGTTTAAAACTTGCTCATGCTAATGATGTTCAAAAAGTTACTATTATTCCAAGAGGCTCTGCTGGTGGATATAATATGATGGTTCCTAGTGAAGAAAAATTATGTTCTACTAAAACAGATTTACTTGAAGAAATTACTGGATTATTAGGTGGACGTTCTGCTGAAGAGATTGTCTTTGGTGAAATTACTACTGGTGCTCATAATGACTTTGAAAAAGCTACTAAGATTGCACGTAGTATGGTTACTGAGTATGGTATGAGTGATTTAGGTCCATTACAATTTGAACAACAAGAAGGTAGTGTTTTCTTAGGAAGAGACTATAATAAAGCACAACATTTCTCTAATGAAGTAGCAAATGAAATTGATATGGAAATGAGAAAAATTATTAATGGTTGTCATAAGAAAGCAAAAGAGATTATTAATAAGAATAAAGATTTATTAGATTTAATTGCGAATGCATTATTAGAATATGAAACTTTAACGAAAGAGCAAATCGATTATTTAGTTAAAAATGGTAAGATGCCTGAAGAAAATGATGAAGATAATTATGAAAAGATGTCTGTTACTAAATTAAAAGAGATTGCTAAAGAAAAGGGTATTAAAGGATATTCTAAGATGAGTAAAGCAGAATTATTAAAAGAATTAGATGAAGCAAATCATTAATCTGATTCTTTTTTTTGTTATAAAAAATTAGTTTACATCATTTGTTTGTTCTGTTATACTACTACTGAAAAAAAGAAAAGTATTTTAGAAGGGATGAAGTTAGTGAAGTGGAATATTGGTAATGTGGTGATAGAAAATCAGGTGGTTCTTGCTCCTATGGCAGGAATATGTAATTCTGCTTTTCGTAGGATTTGTAAAGAAATGGGATGCGGTCTTATTTATGCAGAAATGGTTAGTGATAAGGCTATTACTTTCCATAATCAAAAAACACTTGATATGTTATATATGACTGAAGAAGAGAGACCTTTGGTACAACAGATTTTTGGTAGTGATAAAGACTCTTTTGTAGAAGCTGCTAAATATATTTATCAAGAAATGAAGCCAGATATTATTGATATTAATATGGGGTGTCCTGTTCCTAAAGTGGCAGTTAGAGCACAAGCAGGTAGTGCATTACTGAAAAATCCAGAAAAGATTTATGAAATTGTTAAAGCAGTAGTAGATAGTGTACCTATTCCTGTTACGGTTAAAATACGTAGTGGATGGGATCAGAATCATATTAATGCGGTAGAGGTTGCTAAAGTTATTGAAAAAGCTGGAGCTCTTGCTATTTGTGTTCATCCTAGAACTCGTAGTCAAGGATATAGTGGGAAAGCTGATTGGTCTATTATAAAACAAGTAAAAGAGGTAGTTTCTATTCCTGTTATTGGAAATGGAGATATTAAAACGCCAGAAGATGCCAAAAGAATGTTAGATGAGACTTCTTGTGATGCTGTTATGATTGGACGTGGTGTATTAGGAAATCCATGGCTTATTCGAGATACTATTTCTTATTTAGATAAGGGAAGTTATGAACATAATATTTCTTTTGATGATAAGATAGAGATGATTTTACATCACCTAGATTATTTAAGTCATTTAAAAAGTGAACGTATTGCAGTTTTAGAAATTAGAAATCATATTGGTTGGTATTTAAAAGGAGTACCAGGAGGGACTGTTGTTAAAAATAAAATCTATCAAACTTCTAATATTCGTGATATAATTTCTATATTGAATGAATTTAAGGAGGAAGAATATGGCAAATAAAAAGAAAACTGCAAAAAAACAAGAAGTACATTATGAAAAAGCATTATTTATTCAACGATTAGCAGCATACATTATTGATATTATGATTATTTCTGTTGTTGTTTCATTATTTTCTTATCCATTTTTAGATAACGAATCTATTCAGAAATTAGATAATCAAGCCATGGGAGTTGCTGAAGAATATGTTGCTGGTGATATTGAATCTTCTGATTATATTTCAGAAAGTATAAGTATTAGTTATGAGTTAGCTAGAAAAAATGGTGTCGTTACATTGATTACTGTTTTTCTAAATATTTTATATTTCATTATTTAT
>CAJLUG010000066.1 GCA_905209745.1 uncultured Mycoplasma sp. | reverse complement strand
CACTACAACAACAGCTTATAATTTAACAGATCCAATGGATGATCCATCAAAAAGCTTTATGGATGATGTCTTAGTAATACCAGTCAATATGGCTGGACTTCCTGGACTTTCTCTTCCAATTGGATTTGGTAAAGATCACATGCCAATAGGTCTACAAATTATTGGTAATAGTTTTGATGAAAAAACAATTTACCAACTAGCAAGCTTTGTAGAAAAGAAATTAAATCTAAATTTAGATCCAAGAAAGGGTGAGGAAAATGTCTAATTATATTCCAACCATAGGTATTGAAGTACACTGTGAATTAAAAACCAAAACCAAGATATTTTCAAATAGTGTAAATGGTTATGGACAAATGGCAAACTCCTTAACCAACGTTGTTGATCTAGGTTATCCAGGAACGCTTCCTACATTAAATGAAGAAGTACTAAACCTTGCCATCAAAGCAGCACTAATTCTAAATTGTAAAATAAGACCTAAAATGCACTTTGATAGAAAAAACTATTTCTATCCAGACAATCCTAAAAACTATCAAATTACTCAATTTGAAACACCAATTGGTTATGATGGTTATGTAGAAATAGAAGTAAATAATCAAAAGAAAAAAATAGAAATAGAAGAAATGCATATCGAAGAAGATACTTGTAAAAGTACGCATAGAGGCGAAAAAACACTTCTAGATTTTAACCGTGCTGGTGTACCATTAATCGAAATTGTTACAAAACCTTGTATGGAATCTGGAGAAGAAGCCAAACTTTACTTAGAAAAATTAAAAGAATTATTATTCTATAGTGATGTTTCAGACTGTAAGATGGAAGAAGGATCTATGCGAGCAGACGCTAATGTTTCAATTAGAAAAAAAGTAGAAGACCCATTTAATACCAAAGCTGAAATTAAAAATATTGGTTCAATTTCTAATGTAAAACTAAGTATAGAAAAAGAAATTGCTCGTCAGGAAAAAATCTATGATAATAACGAAACATTCCCACCACAGACAAGACGTTTCGATGATAAATTAAACGATACTGTCTTAATGCGTGTCAAAGAAACAGGAAATGATTATCGTTATTTCCCAGAGCCAGATATTCCTTATGTATACATCACAGAATCTCAAATAGAAAAAGTAAAAAAGACCATACCAATGTTACCAGACGAAAGAAGAGAAAAATATCAAAGTCTTGGTATCAGTGAAGTAAATGCCAAAAAACTAGTAGGAAACCGTTCTCTAAGTGACTACTTAAATAATTTTTTAGAAGAAAAAATAGACTTTAAAACAGCTTCTAACTTATTATTAGGTGATATTTCTGCTTATTTAAATAAAAATGAAGTAGAAATCACAAAAACGTCTCTTACCAAGGAAAAATTTATAGAGTTAACGAATAATATAAGTGAAGGAACAATTACGAGCAAGAACTTAAAAGATATTTTAGATAAAGTAATGGAAAGTACAGCTTCAATAAAAGATATTATCAAAGAAAGTGGTATAAAAAACATTACAGACGATTCTAAAATTCTACCAATCATAGAATTAGTAATCGAAAACAACCCAGAAAGTGTAGAAGATTATAAAGCTGGAAAAGATCGTGCTATCAAATATCTTATGGGTCAAGTAATGAAAGAAAGTAAGGGTAGTATTAATCCTAAAATGGCCATGGATATTTTAATACAAGAGTTAAACAAGTAATTGAAAAAGATAAATACATAGTGTATAATAAAAATACTAGGATGTGATGATAAATGAATTTTATAAGAAAGAATAAATTTGTAATTATAGCGATAGGAATATTCTTAATATTAGTATTTGTAATCTTTCAAATAGCAAATATTTTCTTTCCTGCAGGAGGAGAAGCCCTTTATGGAGACCGTCTAGATGGAATTGAAGAAGTAGAAATCGATAAAGATAAACAAAAAGATATCGAAAGTGCGCTAGAAAGTAATGAAAGCGTTAAAAAAACATCAGTAAGTATTTCTGGAAAAATTATCGAAGTAATTATCACTGCCAACGATGATACAACCCTAGATGCCGCAAAAGCATTAGCGCCAAAAGTAGTAGAAGAATTATCAAAAGATGAACTAGGCTTTTATGATATTCAAGTATTTGTAAAGAAAGATACAGATGCTGCTGATTTCCCTATCATTGGTTATAAACATCATGCCAAAGATGATTTCTCATGGACAAAAGATAGAGGAGCAGAATAATGAAAAAGAAATTAATTATTATAATTCCTATTCTAGTAGCAGCAATTACCTTTATATTTGTTTATCGCTATTATAATAAAGAAGATAAAACAACCACCCTAACTGTTTCTGAAAAAAGATGGGTAGAAGAACATTCTGATCAAACCTATGATTTTGAAGTAGTAAATGATTATCCATTATATGGTTTAAACGGAGAGGGAGTAATTTTTAGATTTTTAGATGACTTTGAAGAAAACGTAGGATTAGAATTTAATAGAATCCCATACTTAAAAGAGTCTGAACCAACAACAGATAGCTTTAGAATCCGAATATTAGATGACGATGTAAAATTATCAAAAAAAGACTTATCTTTATTTAATGATTCCTATGTAGCTATCGGAAAAACATATCAGAGAATCAATAGTGTAAAAGATTTCAAAAATATCACATTTGGAGTTTTTGAAGAAGATGCCAGTGATATTAGTTATTACTTAAAAAGTGGTACTAACTTATCTTACAAAAACTATGATAGTATCGAATCTTTATATAGTGCATTAGATAAAGATGAAGTAGATATGATTATTGTTCCAAATATTATGTATCTAAGTTATACCATTGAAAAAGATCAATATTCTATCAACTATTTCTTTACAGAAATGACCAAACAAATTGTCTTAACATTAAGTGACGATAACGAAAAGTTAAATGAAATAGTAACCAAATATTATAACAAATGGAGACAGACAAATTACGTAGAAGAGTATAATGATGCTTATCTAGACTACTATCTAGAAGCTAATGAACTAGATACCAAAACAAAAACAGAATTAGTATCAAAAACTTATACTTACGGATATGTAGAAAATCCTCCATACGAAGAAATGGTAAACGGAAAAGTAGCTGGAATCGCTGGTGAATATGTAGACAGAGTCGCTCGTCTTTCTGGAATTACATTCCGTTACAAAAAATATGATACTGTTGCTGACCTAAAGAAAGCAGTAGATAAAGGCGATGTAGATATTTATTTCGATTATTACAATTATAATAATGATAAATATACCTCAACACTATCAACTTTTATTGAAAAATATGTTGTCTTAGGTCGTGAAGAAGATAACCACATTGTAACCTCATTCGAAAGTATGAAAGATAAGTCTATTGCAATGTTAGGAAACGATTCATTATATAACTATTTTGAAAACAATGCGAGAGCAAAAATCCAAACATATGATAATATTGAAGATTTAGTAAAAGAAAGTGGCAGTAGATTAATTGTTGTAGATAGAGAAATTTATACTCATTATCAAAATGAAGAGTTTAAAAAATTAAAATTATTATATACAGATACAATGATGAATGATTATAAATTTATGGTAAAGAATAATAATGAAGCTTTCTATGATTTATTTAATTATATTATTAATACCAATTCTTACTATAATTATAGAAATAGTGGAATTACCAACTTGAATGCTTCTATATTAGAAAGTTCAACCTTTGAACAAGTATATACGATTGTATTAACAATTATCTTTGTACCATTAATTATTCTATTGATTGTCTACTTAATTATTAAGAAGAAAAAACAAATTAAAAAAGTAAAAGCAAGTGATAGACACAAATATACAGATATGTTAACATCTCTAAAAAATAGAAACTATCTAAATGCTAAAATACCTGAATGGGAAGAGTCTAAAGTATTCCCACAAGCAATCGTAATTGTCGACTTAAATAATGTAAAATATATTAATGATAATTATGGACATGAAGAAGGTGACGAGTTAATCATTAAAGCAGCCGGCGTCTTAGTAAATACACAACTTGAAAATAGTGAAGTAATTCGTACCGATGGAAATGAATTCTTAATCTATCTAGTAGGATATAGTGAAAGACAAGTTTCCACTTATGTAAAAAAATTAGGAAAAGAAATGAAGAACTTACCACATGAATTTGGTGCAGCTATAGGTTATAGCATGATCATGGATGAAATTAAAACATTAGATGACGCTATCAATGAAGCAACACTAGAAATGATAACTGCCAAAGAAGAAATGAAGTAAAAGGGATGAAGAAAAAATGGAGCGAGTAACAAGGTTTTTTAAAAAAGTAATTGCATTAGTTACAAAACCAGAAATGAGAGTACTGCCTGGACAACTCGCTTTTTTCTTTGTCTTATCAATCATTCCCTTAATTGCTTTAATAGGCGCTATTGCATCAAGATTTTCTATACCAACAGATATTATTAATGAATATTTAACCGCTTTTCCAATCTCATTTTCGGAATTGTTAATAAGTACCCCCACGAAAGGAAGCATTAATTTTAATATTTTTGTCTTTTTCTTCTCTGCTTTCCTTTTAGCATCCAACGGTACACATTCCATGATAATTACTTCTAATGAGATTTACAAAATTAACTCAGATAATGTAATTAAGAGAAGACTAAAAGCAATTGGTATGACCTCTATCTTAGTAGGAATATTCTTATTCCTAATATTAGTACCAGTTTGTGGAGATATGATTTTTAATATCATTAAAGAAACAACTGATAACAAAGTAATTATAGATATTGTCTATCGAATCTATCAAATATTAAAATATCCAATTTCAATTTTAGTAGTATATCTAAATATTAAACTATTATATGTAGTAGCTCCTGATAAAAAAATTAGAAGTAAAACAACGACCAAAGGAGCACTATTTACAACCATTAGTTGGATACTCGCAACAGAGCTTTATACCTTTTATGTAGGAACTTTTTCAAAATATGATTTATTCTATGGTAGTATTTCTAATATTGTAATACTCCTATTATGGATTTATATTTTATCCTATATATTTGTGGTAGGAATGGCTATTAATGCCGGAAATACCAAAGAAGAAGATATTGAAAGAACAGGAATGCTTTTAAAAAAATAAAGCATTTTTTTCTATGAAAGATTACCTGAAATAAATTGAAAAAAGAATATAATAATGCTATAATATAATAAGCAAAGTTCGAGAGCAAAGAAAAAAAGCGAGGTAGAAAAATGAAGAACATAAAAAATAAATTAGGTACATGGATAAAATCATTCAAAAAAACATGTAAAAAAATAAAAGAAGAACATTTAATACGTGCCTATGTAAAAGAAAACGTATTGTTCCTAACTTTTGTAATCACCTGTGTTTTAAACTCAACGATATTGAGATTTTTCTGTATCCATAACTTAGAAAATTATCTAGCCATTGCTCCTATACTAGCTGACTTAAGTATTGTAATTATTGTAGGAGGTCTAGGATATTTATTAAAACCAAAAAATCGGTTTGGCTATTTTCTAGGCTTTAATATATTCTTTACAGCTATTTGTATGATTAATTCTATTTATTATTCATACTACACATCTTTTGCATCCGTATCTATGTTATCACTTACACAATACATAGGAGATGTAGGAGATGCCGTAGTAGAACAAGTAGTACATTTAAAAGATTTGGTATTTTTACTATCACCAATCATTATGATTTTTGTAAATTATAAATTAAAGAAGAAAAATTATTATAAAAAGGTAGAAAAGATCG
>CAJLUG010000065.1 GCA_905209745.1 uncultured Mycoplasma sp. | reverse complement strand
TTCGTTTAATATTTCTTCTCTTGAAAAACATTTATTTTTGCTTTTTACAAATAATAGTAGTAAGTCAAATTCTAAGGTTGTTAATTTTAGTTCTTTTTTATGATTGTTATGGTTGTCTATTACACTACGTTTGTCGATATCTATGGTATAACAATCATAAGTAATTAGATTTGTTTTTTTATCTTTATATACTCTTTTTATTATTTTATTTACTCGTAAGACTAATTCCTTACTTGAATATGGTTTGGTAATGTAATCATCGCTACCTAGTTCTAGACCTAAAATTTTATCTAGGTCTTGGTCTCTTGCTGATGTAAATATGACAGGTACTTCCTGATCATGTTCTCGGATAGCTTTGATTACATCGTATCCATTGACATCATCTCCTAACATAATATCCAGTATCCAAAGGTCTACTTTGTTACCAATATAATTAATTGCATCTTCTCCTTTTGTAAATGAAACAACTTGATAGCCAGAACGTTCTAAATAGGTCCTGATAAGGTTTGATAAGTCAATTTCATCTTCAACAAAACAAATTGTATACATTTTTACCACCTACCAATAGTATAACACTATTCCCTGAATTCTTCTATATCCTTATGGGCATCGCCTCCTTTAGTAAAGTTTGTGAGTTTATAATATACATCACATCCTTTCTATTATTTATCTATTATAAACATTATGTAGTTTCCCTTTTGTTCTTTTTTTTCTATAAATCATCTATCATCTCCTTTTCTTTAATTCCACTATAAACTATAATTGTGTAAGAATTATTAAATAATTATGGGAAATTATGGGATTTTTATTTTTTCTACTATGTCCTCCTTTCTTGATTACTACTATAGCAAGCTTTTGTGTAGATAATTTGTTAAAATTATGGGAAATTATGTAACGAAAAAAAGACTATTTCTAGTCTTTTAAGGCTTCTAGTTTATCTATTGCTTCTTCTATCGTTCCTACTGGTATTAGTTTAATCTTTAGGTTTTCTTCTTCTTTTAGTTTTTTACAGTCTTGATAGTTATCTCCTTTTGGCACTAGGAAGATGTCGGCTCCTCCATCTACTGCACCAAGAAGTTTATATTCTACTTCTCCTATTTCACCAATAGAGCCATCACTTTCTATGGTACCAGTTCCAGCTATTTCATAACCTTTGGTCAAATCCCCTTTGGTTAGTTGGTCATAGATAGAAAGGGTTGTGATTAGCCCCGCAGAAGGACCGGATTCATTGGCTTCAAAATTAAATTCTACTTCAGGGTCTGTCTTGTAAGTATTCGAAGTTTGTAAATAGACACCTAAAATATTTCTTCCTTCTTCTTGGTAGACGGTGCAAGGAAGTTCTTGTTCTTTCTCGTCTCGTTCTACTGTTACTGTTAATTCTTTACCATCATAATTTGTAATATAGTCTTGATATTCTTGTAGGGTTTTAAACTTCTTGCCGTCAATTGCGCCCAGCCTATCTCCTACTTCTAGTTTATTTTCATAACCTTCGATGGTTGCGATGACATAGATTTTTGTATCTACTAGTTTTGGTTTGTAGCCTGCAAGTGTATAACCATAATAGATAGCATTGTTATTCGAATAGTCTAAGTCTAAGAGACTACGAAATTCTATTTCTTCATAGTTTTCATCACTTGTATATTTATAACTATCCATATCTACTCTTTTCCAGTTAGGCATCACATAACTTAATAGATAACTTAGTGTGGTACCTTTTAATTCTGATACATAAGATAGATTCAAGCTACCATCACTTTTATAGCCATCTTCTACTACAACTCTTTCTCCTATATTGCTAATTCCACCACCAATTACAATATAGTAATTGACAGGAAAGACACATATGATATAGAAAATGATTAAAAATAAAATATATTTATATTCTGTTTTAATAAAATCCTTTACTTTTTCATATACTTTCTTAAACATGTAGTACCTCCAATCATCATTATAGCAAAGAAATGAGGAAATATGAAAAAAAATAAACAAAGTAGTATTATTTTATTCTTTTTAATCTCTTTACTCTTTTTATATTTATTGCATTCTAGTTATATTACAAAACAAATACTTATTTATACTAAATTATTTATAGAAAAGTTGTTTCCAGCTAGTTTTTTGTTTTTTACTTTTTCTTCTTTACTTATCTCTTATCAGATTATCGCAAAACTTGATGCTATTTTACCTTTTTCTAGTGCTAGATTCTATGTTGTTTTTATGAGTCTTATTAGTGGGTTTCCTAGTGGAAGTAAATATATTGTTGATCTATATCATCATAATTATCTTAGTATCGAGGATGCTAATTACTTGATTCGATTTACTCATTTTCCTAATCCGGTTTTTATACTTGGACCTGTTATGGTACTTTTTCCTAGTAGGAAGTATGTTATTACTATTTTATTTAGTCTCATTATCGCTAATTTTCTTATTGGACTTATTTATTATAAAAAAAGTAATAGTTCTTATCATCCTAATAGTAGAGAGGCAAATACCTTTTCTTTTTTTCTTACTCGTAGTGTGTTACAGTCGATGAAGACGATTTTACTTATCTATGGAACTTCTCTTTTCTTTTATTTGATTGTTAGAATGATCTGTTACTATATTCCGTTTTCTTCCTTTTACTATGTACTCATTAATGGTTTTTTTGATTTGACGAATGGAACATTTTTGACAAGTATTCTTAGTAGTCCAGTTCTACGAGGTGTCGTGTTACTTTTCTTTTTTGCCTTTGGGGGTATTTCTATTCATATGCAAGTAAAAAGTATCATAAGCGATACTCCTATTTTATATAAAAACTTTTTTTGGTCTAGGGTGTTACAGACTATTTTTTCTATTTTGATATTTTTGTTAATAATTTATTGGTGATACGATATCGATAGAATGTCTGGTACCTAAATCTGGATGAGATAAGATAATCTTTAGGGAGAAGACATTGTTTGCAGTCGATACTTCTACTTTATCTATTTTTAGACTATATACCATATGGCTGCCTGATGAACCATAGTTTGATAGTTCTTCATGACCCAAATCTGGGAGAGGATATTCTGTAAGATTTCCTTCTGGGCCATAACTAATTGAGAAGTCATCTTCCTGGGTCTTCGGTATTCCTAGGTTGGTACATAAGTCCGCTACTTCTAATTCATCTACGGCAGTACAACCAAAAACTTGTTTAATTTCTATTACTTTTCTACTACCATCTTTTAGGTTTAAAAGAATGCGATACCCTACTGACTTACCACCTTCTGTTAGGGTTTCTGTTGTTGCGGATAATAAGCCAGTTTTAATTAAGTCGTCTTGGATTTCTTTTGTTAGTAAGTTTTTATAAGTTACTAGACTTAGTTTGTATGAGGCAATTGTCTCTCTTGTTCTTAGGGCCATGATTCCATCATACATAGAGGCAACAATAACTACAATAATTACAAAGGTAACTAAGATTTCAATAGCTGTCATTCCTTTATTATTTAACTTATTAATTTTCATATTTAACTACCTCCATCGTTGCATAAGTATAATAGTTTTCTTCTACTCCAGCTGTTTCGAATGTCTTTTCGTATTGGACTAATACTCGGTAGTTGGCTCCATTTAGAGAGGCAGTTGTATATTCTGGTAGATATTCTATATAAGAGGAGAAGTTATCCCCTATGATATTTGGATTACTTTGAATAGTATTTTTAAAATCAGTTAAACGATACTTGGTAATCACTACTTTAGTGATGTCTAAGCGATTACGCATTTCGTTACATAAAGCGACGTCTTGGGCATCTGATAGACTACTACATTCAAAGATTTCGTAGGTATTATTTTCAATTCTTGTACTAGGACTATTACTACCAAAAAAGTTATAGCTATTTCCTTGAATAAAACGTTTCATCCAATAGGCTCCATATTTACTGTCAATATCATCATAGAATTCTCTTCGTTCATATTCTCCAGCAATTGGATAGAAATTTATATAGATTACGGAGAATACGGCCATGACAAAGACGGTTACTACTAAAGTTTCGACTAGCACAAATCCCTGATTATTTTTTTTCATCTTTTCACCATACTTTCTTGATATTATCCTGAAATTATTATATAATAAATTAAGATAAAATACCATAGTAAAAATAAAAAGGGGCAAATCACTATGATAAAATTTGATTTTACAAAAACGCCAATTACTCAGATTGCAGATTATATTATCATTTCTGCAGCGAAGTCTAATGCTTCTGATATTCATTTTGATCCTAGAGAAGATGGAATGATGGTCAGGTTACGTGTTGACGGTGATTTACAAAACTTTACTTTTATTCCTAAAACTTATGAGAGAAATTTAACAACTCGATTAAAGTTACTTGCGAATATGAATATTACGGAGTCTCGTCTACCGCAAGATGGAGCAATCAAGGGTGATTTTGGTGGAATGTATTTAGATATGCGTGTTTCTTGTCTACCTTTAAATGAAGGAGAAAAGATTGTTGTTCGTATTTTGGATTATTCTAGAAGTCTACAAGGTATTGACTCTTTAGGATTTAATGAATCTAATGCAGCAAGACTTAAGAGAATGATTCAAGTCCCTAATGGTATTATTTTAATTACAGGTGCGACTGGTAGTGGTAAAAGTACTACGGTTTACTCTATTTTACAAGTATTAAATAAAGAAGAGACAAATATTATTACGGTTGAAGACCCAATCGAGATGAATATTGAAGGACTAAATCAGGTGCAAGTTAATGCTAAGATTGGTATGACTTTTGCAGCTGCGTTACGTTCTATTTTAAGACAGGACCCTAATATTATTCTAATTGGAGAGATTCGTGATAGTGAAACTGCTCAAATTGCGGTTCGTGCGGCTATTACTGGACATTTGGTTTTATCTACTATCCATACGAATAATGCTTTATCTACGGTAGAACGTTTACTAGATATGAATGTGGAACGTTATTTATTATCTACTGCTCTTACTGGTATCATTTCTCAAAGACTGGCGAAAAGAATGTGTACGAAATGTCGTATTGAAAGAGAAACTACTCCTTTTGAGAAGAGAGTCTTTAAAAAGTATATGCATAAAGATGTCGATAAAATTTGGGATGTTAATCCTAATGGTTGTGATGCATGTCGTAAGGGATATCGTGGACGTATTGCGATACAAGAAGTATTGGAACTTGATGATGAGATACGTAATGCTTTAAATAATGAGAATTTAAGTAAAGAAGAGTTATCTAAATTAGTTTATAGTGATAAAGTTATTACTATGTTACAGGATGCTTTGGGTAAAGTACTTGATGGTATTATTAGTTTTGAAGAAGTTCTTAGAGTTATTGAAATTGAAGATGCAGAAGATTTCTTTGAAAATGATGTTTATGAAAAGTTAAAGGATAAAGAGAAGCTTTTGGAAGAACAAAAGAAGCAAGCAGCACAGGCACAAGTACAAGGACAAGCTGGTACTGTTACTACTACTCCAACGACTACTCCAGTTAGTACTCCAGCTACTCCAGTTAGTACACCTACTACACCAACAAATACTAGTACAAGTTTCAATACTACGAATGGTAATGTTACTAGTAAACCTCTAGAAGTAGTTGCCTTGAATTCTACTCCGTTAAATACTGCTACTCCGGTTAATATTCCTACTATGGTACCTAATACTGGTATTACTAATGTAAAAGCAGGAAGTGCCAATACTTTGGTTAACTCTTTAGAAAAAATAGAAGCTACGACACCGGCTAAACCGGTAGTTAATACAGGTACTAATACTAGTAATAG
>CAJLUG010000064.1 GCA_905209745.1 uncultured Mycoplasma sp. | reverse complement strand
GTATTGAAGGACTTACCGTACTTAATATTTTACTATATCAATTAATTGCTTTTCTTATTATTTACAGTTTGTTATATAGTGTTTACATGATTGTAGTGAAATTATCAGGTGTCGTTCAAAAGTTAGTGCATATGACGGTTGTTTTATGGTTACCATCTAAAGTCATAGGAGCTATTGTTGCGGCACTTACCGGATATATTGTTACTTTTGCGATATTACTTGTTTTATTGATTCCTTTAAAGGACTCTAGTTTATTTGCTGAAAGTAGTATCGCCAATTACATAATTTATGAGAGCCCTGTTTTATCAAGTAGTGCCGAAGGTATTAGTTCTTCTATTAATGAAGTATATCAATTGGGTGAAGATGTTTCTCATAAAAGAATTAGTGTTAATGAAGCAAATTTAGAGACGATGGATATTTTACTTAAATATGATATTATTAGTCCTGAGGTTGCGAGGGATTTGGTACGTTTAGATAAACTTGATGATATTTCTGGAATTGATAAAGTAATTCGTCGTTATGAGTAGGTGGTCGTTTGTTTGATTTACATTATGATTTACTTAGTTTTTGTTATGTATGTTATTTAAAAGATGATTATACTTTTTTAGAAGAGTGGAAGAAGAATTATCAAATAGATAATGTCCGAGGAGTCGTTGCAAATCTATATTTTATGTCTATTCCTGAGATGAAGGAAGAACTACATCCTTCTTATTATAGAAAGGATGTCTCTGTTTTAGAAATGTTTCGTATTAGTACAGAAATAGCGAAGAAGTTTTTTCCTGATACTTTATTCTTGTTTAGTATTGAAGGGTGTGACTATATCGATATCGATGATTTAGAAGAGTTATATCGTCTTGGTCTTCGTAATATTTTACCAGTTTGGAATAATAAAAATCAGTATGCTTCTGGAAATAGAAGTGATTCGGGACTTACTAATCGTGGTAAAAAATTATTAGATAAGGCTATTCAATTAGGTATTTCTATTGATTTATCTCATGCAAATACTAAGAGTTATAATGAAATCATTGATTATATTAAAAGTACTAAGAAAAAAGCATATGTGATGGCGAGTCATTCTAATTGTAGAAGTCTTTTTGATCACCCTAGAAATCTTAGTGATGAAGAGATTTTAAAACTAAAAGAAGTCGATGGTATTTTAGGAGTAGTTAGTTATCGTTTGTTTTTAGACCATTCTAACACTTCATCGATTAGAGAAAAATATATGAAACATATTACTCATGCCGTTTCCTTACTTGGTAGTAGTCATGTATGTGTTTCTAGTGATAATATGGACTTTTTGGTTGATGAAGATCCTTTTTATGCCGATATGCCGGTTTATAAATATCAGGTGATAGGTAGAAGTTTATTGGATGATTTAAATAAAGTATTTTCTATAGAGGAATGTAATAATATATTGTATAATAATTTTAAGTTACGATATGATAAATTAATAAATAAGGAGGAAAAATAATGAACTATATTAAAAATCATGATCAATTTAATGAGGTTATTAAGAAAGATAAAGTGTTAATTGACTTTTATGCTGAATGGTGTGGGCCGTGTAAGATGTTAAGTCCAATTTTAGAAAAAGTAAGTAATGATTTAAAGGTTGACACTTATAAAGTTAATGTAGATGAAGTAGAGGATTTGGCAAGGGAATATGCGATTATGTCTATTCCAACGTTACTTCTTTTTGAAAAGGGAGAACTTGTTAATAAACATATTGGTTTTATGGTTGAAGAAGAGTTACGAGAGTTTTTAAAGTAACTCTTTTTTTCTTGTAAAAAAATACTTCTTTTTTTTAAATTTATGTTATACTATTTACAAATAGAGATATAGGAGGCAGAAAATGAAATACGTCTATTTGTTTACTGAAGGAAGTAAAGATATGAGAAATCTATTAGGAGGTAAGGGAGCTAACTTAGCTGAAATGACTAATTTAGGAATGCCAATACCTCAAGGTTTTACTGTTACAACTGAAGCTTGTACTGAGTATTACAATCAAGGTAAAACTATTTCTAAAGAGATTGAAGATCAAATTTTTAAAGCTTTAGAAAAAATCGAAGAGATTCAAGGAAAAAAATTTGGTGATATATCTGATCCTTTATTAGTATCTGTTCGTAGTGGTGCTAGAGCTTCTATGCCAGGTATGATGGATACCATCCTTAACTTAGGATTAAATGATGAAGCAGTTGAAGGGTTTGCAAAGAAGACAGGTAATCCTAGATTTGCATATGACTCTTATCGTCGTTTTATTCAAATGTATTCTGATGTTGTTATGGAAGTTCCAAAGTCTTACTTTGAAAAGATTATTGATGAAGTAAAAGAGGCTAAGGGAGTTCATTATGATACAGAACTTACTGTAGATGATTTAAAAGAATTGGTAAAAAGATTTAAAAAGGTATATAAAGATGCAATGAATGGAGAAGAGTTCCCACAAGATCCTAAAGAACAATTAATGGGAGCTGTTAAAGCAGTTTTCCGTTCATGGGATAATCCAAGAGCTATTGTATATCGTAGAATGAATGATATTCCAGGTGATTGGGGTACTGCTGTTAATGTTCAATCTATGGTATTTGGTAATATGGGTGATACTTCTGGTACTGGAGTTGCCTTTACTCGTAATCCAGCTACTGGAGAAAAAGGTATTTTTGGTGAATACTTAATTAATGCTCAAGGAGAAGATGTTGTTGCTGGTGTTAGAACGCCTCAACCAATTTCTAAACTTGAAGAAGAAATGCCTGAAGTTTATCAAGAGTTCATGGAACTTGCTAATAAGTTAGAAAACCATTATAGAGATATGCAAGATATGGAGTTTACTATTCAAGAAGGAAAACTTTATTTCTTACAAACTAGAAATGGTAAGAGAACTGCACAAGCTGCTATTAATATCGCATGTGATTTGGTAGATGAGGGTATGATTAGTGAAGAAGAAGCAGTTCTTAGAATTGATGCTAAGTCATTAGATCAATTATTACATCCTACTTTTAATAAAGATGCTTTAAAAGAAGGAGAAGTTATTGGTACTGCCTTACCAGCATCACCTGGTGCTGCGACTGGTAAAGTTGTATTTACTGCAGAGGAAGCAAAAGCTTTAGGTACTGGTGGTAAAGGAGAAAAAGTTATTTTAGTTCGTTTGGAAACTACTCCTGAAGATATTGAGGGTATGATTGCTGCTCAAGGTATTTTAACAGTACGTGGTGGTATGACTTCACACGCTGCAGTTGTTGCTCGTGGTATGGGTACTTGCTGTGTTTCTGGATGTGGTGATATCAAGATGAATGAAGAAGCTGAAGAGTTTGAACTTGGTGGGTATACTTTCCATAAAGGTGACTATATCTCATTAGATGGATCTACTGGTAAAATTTATAAAGGAGAAATTGCTACAGAAGAAGCTAGTGTTACAGGAAACTTTGGACGTATTATGGGCTGGGCTGATTCTATTAGAAGATTAAAAGTTCGTACGAATGCAGATAATCCTAGAGATACTCTTAATGCTATTCGTTTAGGAGCTGAAGGAATTGGATTATGTAGAACTGAGCATATGTTCTTTGATGCAGAGAGAATTCCTAAAATTCGTAAGATGATTTTATCTGATACTACAGAAGAAAGAGAAGCTGCTTTAAATGAATTAATACCTTTCCAAAAGGGTGATTTTAAGGCAATGTATAAAGAATTAAAAGGACTTCCTATGACAGTTCGTTATTTAGATCCTCCACTACATGAGTTTTTACCAACTGAAGAAGATGATATTAAGGCACTTGCAGAAGAGATGAATGTTAGTGTTGAAAAATTAAAACAAAAATGTGCTGACTTACATGAATTTAACCCTATGATGGGACATCGTGGATGTCGTTTAGCAGTTACTTATCCTGAAATTGCTAAAATGCAAACCCGTGCTTTAATGGAAGCTGCTATCGAAGTTCATGAAGAAGATGGATATGATATTGTTCCTGAAATTATGATCCCACTTGTTGGTGATAAGAAGGAATTAGCTTTTGTTAAGAATGTTGTTGTTGAAGTAGCTGAGGCTGTTAAGAAAGAAAAGAATTCTGATATTAACTATCATATCGGTACGATGATTGAAATTCCTAGAGCTGCACTTCTTGCTGATGAAATTGCTGAAGAAGCTGAATTCTTCTCATTTGGTACTAACGATTTAACACAAATGACATTTGGATTCTCAAGAGATGATGCAGGAAAATTCTTAGATAGTTATTATGCAAATAAGATTTATGAATCTGATCCATTTGCAAAACTTGATCAAAAAGGTGTTGGAAAACTTGTAGAAATGGCTGCAGATCTTGGACGTAAAACTCGTCCAGATATTAAACTTGGTATTTGTGGTGAAGATCCATCTACTATTGAATTCTGTGATAGAGTTGGTCTAAATTATGTTTCTTGTTCTCCATTTAGAGTACCAATTGCAAGACTTGCTGCTGCACAAGCCGCAATCAAGCGTGGAACGCAGAAATAGACTCGAATGTCGATGTGTTCTTAACCCGTATAATCATTACAAAAGATGATATATCTAGATATAAGGATAAATTTTGTAAATATAATGATATAAGATTTAAAGAGCCAATTATAGTAGATATTTATATATAAGAAAAGACTAAGATGACGATTATGTCGTATATCTTAGTCTTTTTTTGTTATTAAGATTTTGATATGCGATTATTGATATGGAGGGTAAATATGCGACTTATTTATACAAAACCATTATTAAAAGACTTATCACAAGGTTCTAGAATCGCTTTTGTTAGGCAATTTCGTTTAATGACACAAGATGAAGTTTCTGATAAATTAGGATTAACTGGAGAGTGTAAAAGGCGAACTATGACAAGATACGAAAAGGGTAATAGGAACCCAAAAAACGATAGAACTATGGAGATAGCCCAAATACTAAACGTGAATATTGCATCAATCAAAAAATATGATTATAAGAATGTGGAAGATATTATTTATACTTTAATGTGGTTGGAAGAATTATTGCCAAATTATCATATAGATTTATCGGATGTTTCAAGTGTAAAAAATAAAACAATACTTGAATTAAAAAAGTTTTTAGATGAGTGGAATATTATGAGAAATAAGAGAATGAAACGAGAAATATCCTATAATGATTATATAGATTGGAAATTAAATTATAAAATAAAGGAGGATAATTAAAATGGATTATTCAACTAAAATAAAATTGAATTTAATTGATAATTTTAAGAACCATCCATTTAAAGTAGAAAATGATGATTCATTAAAAGAACTTGCAAAAAGCATAAAACAAAATGGATTACTAAATCCAGTAATTGTTAGAAAAAAGGGTGCTAGTAGATATGAAATGATTTCTGGTCATAGAAGAAAAACTGCAATGGAATTATTAGGCATAGAAGAAATAGATGCAATTGTAAAAGAACTTACTGATGATGAAGCTGTAATATATATGGTGGATTCAAATATTTATCGTGAAAAGATATTACCATCAGAAAAGGCTTTTGCTTATAAAATGAAAATGAATGCAATTAAGCATCAAGGAAAAAACACTTCGGACACTGGGAGTCCGAAGTTGTCATCCGAAATTGTTGGTAAGATATATGGAGATGGATCAACAAATGTAAAAAAATATATTAGACTTACTTTTCTTATTCCAGAATTATTAGATTTAGTAGATAATACTGTCAAATACAATAAAAGAACTTTTTTAACAATGGGAATTAAACCAGCCGTAGAACTTTCATATTTAACCAAGGAGGAACAGAAATTAGTTTATGCTTCAATTGTTTATGAGGATTTAACACCGAGCCATGCTCAAACAATAAAAATAAGAGAATTGAGCAAAAATAAATTATTAAACTATGATTCGTTGGAAGAAATCTTATCTCAG
>CAJLUG010000063.1 GCA_905209745.1 uncultured Mycoplasma sp. | reverse complement strand
TTCGTTTTATGCCCGATGATGAAATTTTTTCTACGACCAATTTTTCTTATACAACCGTATGTGAAAGAATGCAAGAGTCTGCTTTCTTATTAAAAGGAATCACGATTGAAGTAATCGATGAAGAAGATGAAAGAGAAGCAAAATTCCATTATGAACGTGGAATTGAAGAATTTGTAGAAGATTTAAATAAAGGAAAAAACACCTTACATAAAGTCTTATCAATTACAGGTGCCAAAGATAAAATGGAAGTAGATATTGCCATGCAATATACAGACTCTTATAATGAAAATATTGTAAGTTTCGTAAATAACGTCAAAACGATCGATGGTGGTACTCATGAAGTAGGCTTTAAAACCGCATTGACTAGAGTGTTTAATGATTATGCCAAGACCAATGGTTTTATTAAAGGAAAAGATAAAGCCTTAGAAGGAAGCGACGTAAGAGAAGGCCTAACTGCCGTAATTAGTTTAAAAATTCCCGAAGGTATTTTACAATTTGAAGGACAGACCAAAGGAAAACTAGGAACACCAACTGCCCGTGTTGCCGTTGAAAATGTTGTAACAGAACAATTGAGAGTATTCTTAGAAGAAAATAAATCTATCGCAACAGAAATCATCAATAAGAGTTTGCGTAGTAAAATCGCAAGAGAAGCCGCAAGAAAAGCACGAGAAGAAGCTCGTAAGGGAACCAGTAAAAAGAAAGAAGAACGTTCCTTATCCGGAAAACTTGCCCCAGCACAAAGTAAAGATAAATCTAAAAAAGAACTATTCCTAGTCGAGGGAGATTCTGCCGGAGGTAGTGCTAAACAAGGAAGAGATAGACGTTATCAAGCCATACTTCCTCTTCGAGGTAAAGTATTAAATACCGAAAAAACCAAAGAAGAAGATATCTTGAAAAACGAAGAGATCAATACCATGATCTATACAATAGGTGCCGGCTATGGTGCAAACTTTGATATCAATGACTGTGAATATAATAAAGTAATTATCATGAGCGATGCCGATGAAGATGGAGGCCATATTCAGTGTCTACTTTTAACATTCTTCTATCGTTATATGAGACCCTTAATAGAAGATGGTAGACTATTTGTAGCCCTTCCACCATTATTTAAAATACAATCAGGAAAAAATATTGAATATGCATATACCGTAGAAGAAATGAAAGAAAAGTCCAAAGGTAAAAAATGTGAAATCCAAAGATATAAAGGACTTGGTGAAATGAATGCCGACCAGTTATGTGAAACAACCATGCAAAAAGGAACTAGAACACTAATTAGAGTAAACATTGAAGATGCCCAATTAGCTGAAAAAAGAGTATCCGTTCTGATGGGAGATGAAGTTGCCCCAAGAAAAGAATGGATCGATGAAAATGTCGAGTTTACATTAGAAGATAATTATCAAATATAGAAAAGGTGATAGTATGCCAAGAAAAAAAACAGAAACAGAGGAAGTAATAGAGAAGATATTTGACTATACCCTAGAAGATATCATGGGTGAACGTTTTGGGAGTTATTCGAAATATATTATCCAAGATCGTGCCATACCAGATGCAAGAGACGGACTTAAGCCTGTACAACGTCGTATTTTATACTCTATGCATAAAGAAAAAAATACCTATGATAAAGGATATCGTAAAAGTGCCAAAACCGTAGGAGACGTTATCGGTAATTATCATCCCCATGGAGATAGTTCCATCTATGATGCCATGGTACGTATGTCTCAACCATGGAAAACACGTCTTCCCTATATCGATATGCATGGAAACAACGGATCAATCGATGGCGATAGTCCAGCCGCTTATCGTTATACCGAAGCTCGTCTTTCCAAAATCAGTAACGAAATGCTTCGTGATATCGATAAAGATACTGTAGAGTTTGCACCAAACTTCGATGACACAACCGTAGAACCAACCGTTCTACCTGCCAGATTTCCAGCTCTATTAGTGTATGGTGCCATGGGAATCTCTGCCGGATATGCAACCAATATCCCACCTCATAACTTAGGAGAAATTATCGATGCCACCGTTCATCGTATCGACTATCCAAACTGTTCTCTAGATACCCTAATGAAATATGTCAAAGGACCGGATTTCCCAACTGGAGGAATTGTCGAAGGACTAGCAGGAATTAAACAAGCCTACGAGACAGGAAAAGGAAAAATCGTCGTAAAATGTCGCTACCATATAGAAGAAGGAAAATCAGGAAAACAACTAATTATTACAGAAATTCCTTATGAAGTAAATAAAGCCTTAATGGTAAAGAAAATCGATGATATTAGAATCGATAAAAAAATCGATGGTATTAGTGAAGTAAGAGATGAATCAGCAAAAGACGTAAGAATAGTAATCGATTTAAAGAAAAACGCCAACGTAGAACTAATCGAAAACTACTTATTAAAAAATACCGACATGCAAATTAACTACAACTTCAATATGGTCGCAATCGTAAATAAACGTCCCAAACTACTAGGACTAGAAGGAGCCCTAGATGCCTTCATCAACCATCAAAAAGAAGTCGTACGTCGTCGTACCGAGTTCGACCTACGTCATGCCAAAGCAAGATTTCATATTGTCGAAGGACTAATTAAATGTATCTCTATTTTAGATGAAGTAATTAAAGTAATTCGTGAATCTAAAAACAAGATGAATGCCAAAGAAAACTTAGTAAAAGCATTCGCATTCACTATGGAACAAGCAGAAGCAATCGTTACCTTACAACTTTATCGTCTTACCAATACCGATGTAGTTGCTCTAGAAGAAGAGATGAAAAACTTAGAGAAAATAATCAACGGCTTAAATGCTATATTAGGTAGTGAAGAAGTATTAAAACAAGTTATGAAAAAAGACTTAAAAGATGTAAAGAAATCATATGAAACACCAAGACTAACCGACATCAAAGAAGAAATTACCGAATTAAAAATAGACCAACAAGCCATGATTCCAAAAGAAGAATGTGTAGTAATGCTTACCAAAGATGGTTACTTAAAACGAACATCATTTAGAAGTTATACAGCTTCTAACCCAGAAGATATTACGATAAAAGAAAATGACTATATCTTAGGAATCTATGAAATGAATACTCTAGACACTTTACTAGTCTATACAACCAAAGGAAACTACTTACATATTCCAGTACACATATTACCAGACTTAAAATGGAAAGACATGCCAAAACATGTAAGTAACGTAATCGAAACATCACCAGAAGAATCAGTAGTAAGTGCCATTCCAGTATCTACATTTGCAACCGAAGATAACGTAGTAATCACAACCCACAATGGTATGATTAAACGTAGTAAATTAAAAGACTTTAAACTTTCTCGTTACTCAAAACCTGCAAACTGTATGAAGTTAAAAGAAGATGACTATGTAATTGATGCCTTTATAGAAGAAAAAAGAAATATTTTTACCGTAACAGATTCTGGCTACGGACTAAGCTTCAACATGGAGGAAGTACCAATCGTAGGAGTAAAAGCAGCCGGAGTAAAAGCTATGAAATTAAAAGACGACCATATCGTATCTATCAATCAGTATGATACGAATATAGACGAATTTATTACCGTTCTAACAGAAAAAGGTACTGGAAAACGAGTACACCTAACAGAGTTTGAACAATCCACTAGAGCTCGTCGTGGACTATTAGTAATTCGTGAAGTAAAGAGTAATCCATACCGTATCTTAAAAACTTTTATTACGGATCCTAAAAACTATATTGGTATTAAAAATGGCGATATTAAAACCTTAAAATTAACAGAGTTGCCAATTGCCGATCGTTATTCTACAGGAAAAGAAATATCAAAAGAAAACTTAAAAGACGCATTCCTTCTAGCAGTCTTAACACCAAGAGAAAAAAAAGAAAAAAAAGAAGTAGTAGAAGAAAAAGTAGAACATAAAAAAGATAAAGTTTCCCTAAAAGAAATAGATGACCGTCTAATGACAATTGATGACTTTCTAAACGAAAAGTAGGAGTGAAAACACTTCTATTTTTTTTGCTTCAAGCATAATATTATATTGGTGATATTATGTCGAAAGAAAGTTTTAAATCATTCGCCAGACGTCATAAAGAACTCGCAGATTATGTAATGAATGATCGTACCAGTTGGCAAAAATTATATGAGTTATATGAAATATATGGAGAAAATAGTAGTATCTGGAACGACTATTTTTCTAAAAGTACCATCTCTAGTCCCAAAACAGATTTAACATCACTATCTAATAATGTCAAAGACCTCATGCAAAACATCAAAAAAATAGATTTAAATTCACTTCAATCAGGGATTACCAATATTCAAAAAGCCCTAGGCTTACTACAAGATATAGGAATAGGAAAAACTACTCCCACAAAAACCTATGAACCAAGACCACTATATCAACACTTCGATGATTAATGGATCTATATACAATTAACTATATCAAAAATAATCCCTTAATTTATGAATATCTAAGAAGAAACTCTTCTTGGTACAAGAATTTAAATCGAGATAGAACTAATATCAAAGAACTAGAAGTTGCTGCCAAAAAATATTACAAGCTAACCATACCAGATAAAATAGAAAGGTTTACGAACCAAATAGAGATGATTTCTACATTTATGGATGTATTAAAATAGATTCTATGATAAAATAATACTATGGAAAAAGTATTAGAGAAATTAGACAATTTAAAAGAAGAAATAAAAAAAGAAGAGGTAGTAAAAGACTATCTAAAAATAAAACAAGAAGTGCTAGAAGATGATCTCTTAAAGAAATTAATAGAAGACTACCACAAACTACCTACAGAAAAGAAAAAAGAAGAAATTACCCAAAACAACTTATTTAAAAAGTATAAAGAAAAAGAAAATGAAGTAAACTTTTTAATTTTAAAAATAAATCACGAATTTAAAAAATTAAAAAAGACTACCGCTTGTAAAGGAGACTAGTATGAAAGTAATTTCTGGAAAATATAAAGGCAGAACCCTAGCAGGATATGATATGACAGGAACACGTCCCACTATGGACCGTGTAAAAGAAAGTCTATTCGCAACCATTCAACAAAAAGTAAAGTCATCAATTGTTCTGGACTTATTCTCAGGTACAGGAAACCTAGGAATAGAAGCGCTAAGCGAAGGAGCAAACGCTGCTTACTTAGTAGATAAAAATAAAAAAGCCTATGAAACCATAAAAAAGAATATTAAAACACTAAACATAGAAAACGCTTACTTATACTGTCTAGATTATAAAGAAGCTCTAAAAAAACTACACGAAGAAGAAAAGCAGTTTGACATTATCTTTCTAGATCCTCCCTATAAAACAGATTATATTGAAAAAAGTATAGAAGCAGTCGAAAAGTATCAGTTGTTAAAAGAAGATGGTATCATAATATGTGAAAGTGATGATATGAATAAAATTATTTATAGTGACCACTTTGAAATTGTAAAGAGTAAAAAATATGGTGATAAATTTATAGCTATCTTAAAAGAAATATGATAAAATATCTTTAAGATAGGTGATACTATGAAACTAAATAATCGTGGATTTGCTATTTCGACATTATTATATGGACTTATGATAATGTCTTTATTAATTGTTATAGCGTTAATTAGTAATCTAAGTACCAATCGTATAAATACGACTAGTTTTGTAGACAAAGTAGAAGATGAATTAAATCGTTTAAGTCTATCAGATACCGAAGGAGATTATACAGGAGGAGAGGTAGATAATAATGGGAGAGAATATATCGCTCCCACATCTGGTTGGTATAAAATAGAGCTTTGGGGTGCCGCAGGTGGTGGAACCAATGGAGGAAAAGGAGCCTATACTTCCGGTATTATCTATTTAGAAGGAAACGATCACTTATATTTCTATGTAGGAGAAAAAGGAAATAAAGCCGCAACTTTTAATGGGGGAGGTAGTGCTTCTGGAAGTTATTATGCTGGAGGTGGCGCAACCGATGTTCGCTTAATTTCCGGAGCCTGGAATGATACTGACTCGCTAAACAGTCGTCTGATGG
>CAJLUG010000062.1 GCA_905209745.1 uncultured Mycoplasma sp. | reverse complement strand
AAATTGACTAAAAACATTATTCCAAATCTCTACATAACGTTCTTGATCAAGATCTTTTTGAAATTTAGAAAAAGCATCATGATCAGGATCATATTTTTCTCCTCGGTCAAAGAAAATCTCAGAGTCAGGTCCACAAGGTCCTTCTCCTATCTCCCAGAAATTCTCTTCCAATTTGACGATATGACTAGGATCAAGTCCAACTTCCACCCATTTATCATAAGCATCTTTATCATCTGGATAAACAGTAACATAGATTAACTCCTTAGGAATAGCAAACCATTTCTCACCAGTTAATAATTCAAAAGCAAACTCTATCGCTTCTTCTTTAAAATAATCTCCAACCGAAAAGTTACCCATCATCTCAAAGAATGTTTGATGACGCTTCGTAATACCAACATTTTCAATATCATTAGTACGAATACACTTTTGAATATTAACAATTCTTCTCGAATCAGGTACTTCTCTTCCATCAAAATACTTCTTTAACGGTGTAACACCTGCATTAATCCATAACAAACTATCATCATTAACAGGAATTAAAGAAGCACTTTCCACCTTCTTATGTCCTTTCTCAGTAAAAAACTGAAACCACATATTTCTAATATCATCATGACTCATATATTTCATACTACACATCTCCTTCATGTTTCTTAATATCTTCTAGTATTTCTAATAATCTTTTATGATAACTATCGATACTACCATTATTAAATAAATAATAATCACTATAAGCAATAGGTCCACCCTTTGCCAAATTCTCAATCTCTGTAACATCTCTATAAATAATATCTTCTCTTTTAAAAGGTCTATCCACTCTACTAGCGACTCTTTGATAACGAATCTCTTTATCAACGACAACAGAAATTAATTTTAACTGTGGAAATTTCTCAATTAAGTATTGATATTCATACCAAGAGTAAAGTCCGTCTAAAACGACATTACTAGCCTCTAACGCTTTTCTAATATCTTCTTCTAAAAACTTTGCATAACAAGCAGGTCCATAATCACGACGTAATTTCTCTCGAAACTCTTTTTCCGCTCTGCCATCAAGAGAACGCTTAATTCCCGCCTCTTCCATCAAGCGATAAGTAATTCCACCAAAGTAAAGCTTCGTCCAACCTTCTTTTTCTAAATAATCAGTCGCTATACTTTTACCAGAACCACTCATACCAACAATCGCAACTAACATATTCATATCACTTCCCCCTCCATTTCCTCTAAATGGATAATCTTGGCTGCTTCTTTTAGTAACCTCTCTTTAGAAGTATTTCTGACAATGTAATCATATTCCCGATAACGATCTACTTCATTTTCTGTAACATGACCCTTTTCCACATCAGATAACTGATTATCATAATTTTCTCTAACAACATGAATAATCTTAATCTCTGGATACTTCTTCTTTAATTCTTGAAACTCATAGATCAAACGTCCATCCGTAATAATAAATACATCAAAAAAGTTTTCTAAAATTTCAATATCTTCATAAAGCCGACGTAACAAAAAATCTTTTTTACCAAGTTTTTTCTGTATAATTTCAATACCCATCTCTTGTAGAAACTCCCTAGGCTTATCCGTCATATTACCATTCCAACTAAAATAGTTTTTAGCATACTCATATAATGGTGTAGTAATATGTAAAATACAAGCATTATGACCCATAAAGTTATATTCATTCTTCATATACCTTCCCAATAAGTCCTTACCCGATCCCGCCTTACCAGCTAATAGAAAAATCTTCATAATTCCTCCCTAATAACAAATAAAAGACCTAGATAGGA
Organism: uncultured Mycoplasma sp.; assembly: GCA_905209745.1. GTDB lineage: Bacteria > Bacillota_I > Bacilli_A > RF39 > UBA660 > Faecimonas. Next base: position 4,209 of record CAJLUG010000062.1, on the reverse strand, counting down.
GGACAATTGTCCGGTACCATCCTAACTTGGTCTTAATTACAATAACGGTACTACCGATAAAGTTCATAAAGGAGCTTCTTAAAGACTTATAAATCATTTTCACCAACCATGATCTCTCTACCTATAATAATCTTTAATACTAATCTTTATTCATCACTTTATATAGATTCTTCACCCTTTACTTTACCAACAAAATCAATCTTTTCATTGATAAATGTAAGAATAATTTTACAAGCTGCAATTACAGGAGTTGCAACAATCATACCTATAATACCAAAGAAATGTTGGAAAATCAATAGGCCAAGCATAATTGTTACAGGATGTAGCTTCATCGTATGTCCCATAATCAACGGCTGATAGAAATTATTTTCAAGTAACTGAACTACAATAATAGAAATAACACAACAAATACCAACAAATGGTGAAGTAGTAAATCCTACTAAAATAACTGGAATCGCTCCAATATATGGTCCAAAGTATGGAATAATATCAGTAAGTGCACAAAAGAAAGCAAAAACTAATGGTGCCTGAATTCCCGCAATAGTAAGACCAACTCCTTGAGTAATAAATACTAATGTCATAACTAGTAATAATCCTTGTACATAACTACGTAAAGATTCATTTAGACGAACAACTAATTCTGTTGCTCCCTTTCTCCACTTTCTAGGTAAGAAAGAAAGAAATGCCCGATTCATCTTATCAAAATCAAACAACATATAAAAACCAATCATAAGTCCTAAAAAGAAAGATACACTAAAACTTACAACAGAACTAACTAAATTAATTAACATATCTGGTAACTTGGTAGTCATCTGTGTACCAAAAGTTTCTATCGTATAATATAAATGTTTTTGAATATTAGTAAAGTCATAATTAAAAGTATAATTTAAATTAGAAACAAAATCATCTGCAAAATTCTTAACATCTTTAATAACATCAGGAATACCACCAACGAAATCCCTAACCTGACTACCCATCGTAGGAATCAATAAAGAAATAATTAAAAATAGTAACGCTAAAAACAAAATATAAACAAGAATACAAGCTAAAATTCTAGGTACTTTTTTACCCTGTAATTTCTTAACCAAAGGATCCAGTAACCAAGCAATAATAAGCCCTATAAAAATAGGTGAAATAACCATTAAAAATTCACCAATAAAATGTAAGGCATGCCATTCTTTAACAAGATAAGTACCAAGTAAGACAAGACCTATAACTGCCATAAAATAGCCAATATTAATTAACTTTTTACCAGTAGATAAAATATCATTAAGACTAGCATAATCGATTTCATTATCTTTTTTCTTTTTTCGAAACATATGACCACTCCTATCATTATCCTACTACTCTATTTATATTATAACACAGGAAATAAGAATTTAGAAATGAAAAAAGAAAAGAATTTTGTTATAATACTATTGGTGAAGAAAATGTATACAATATCAAAAAATACAAGTAATGAAATAATAATTAAAAATTCAAGATTTATTACGTTATTATATAAAATAAAAAAAACAGATTAAGTCCCTACTTTACTAGATACAGTAAGAAAAACGTATCCCAAAGCAACCCACTATTGTTACGCTTATAAAATAGAAGATAACATAAAAAAGGCATCAGATGATGGTGAACCCTCTGGTACTGCTGGACTTCCTATGTTAAATGTTTTAGAAAAAGAAGATATCACAAACACACTAGCAATCACAATTCGTTATTTTGGTGGAATAAAACTAGGTGCTGGTGGACTAATTAGAGCGTATTCTAAATCCGTAAAAGAAACCCTAAAAACGATTCATAAAAAAGAATTAGTACCAGCTTATCTATGTAAATTAACATTTCCCTATAGTAAAGAAAAAGAAATTACTAGACTTTTAAAAGACGAACAAATAATAGAAAAAAACTATTTAGAAGAAATTACATACACCGTAATATTAAGAAAAGATTTTAATAATCTAGAGTTATTAAACCCAACGATTCTAGAATCAAAGACCATAGAAAAAGACTAGATAAAATCTAATCTTCCTTGTTCCTTCAACTTCTTATACTGTATCACTTTTCGGTAATAACACTTAGGACATAACGCTTCATAGCTTATGTCTTTATTATTGACAATTTTTTCTCCTTGAAAAGTAATTTTACCAGATTGTTTTCGAACACTAAACAGTGCTTCCCTCCCACACTTACAAAAAGTAGGAATCTTAATAAGTACTTGCGAAAGTTCCAATAATCTTCTAGCCCCAATAAAACCATTCGTTCTAAAATCGGTACGTAGACCAAAACATAAAACTGCAATATCATACTGTAAAACAACTTGTAACAATTGATCAATCTGTACTTCACTAAGTAAATGTGCTTGATCGATGACAAGTAAAGAAATATCTTGAAACTGATGCTTCACAGTTAAAAAGATATTTTCTTCTCGTCCAATATAATAATCATAAAAACTATGATCTTCATAACCAAATTTAGGTAGAAAGACAACAACCGGTAATCGTCGTTTACAAAAATTATTCTTAATTTGCCAAATTCTTTTTGTCTTATCTCCATGAACAGTACTATAACAAAAACCTAATCTAGCCATACTACTGATACCTCTTCATATAAACATATCCAAATATACTAACACCCATCATAATCGCAATAAAACCTAAGATAAAGTATAAGAAAGCATGTTGCGAAGTATTAGGTACTTCTACTTCTAAATAATCATACATCGTAACTTCTTGTATATCTCCTACTTCCTCGACTTCAAAAGTAAGTAAAGAGTCTCTCTTTTGATATCCCTCTGGTGCCTTAACCTCACTAAGTGTATAAGTACCAGGACTAAGACGTTCAATCACTTTAGGTGTAGAAGTAGAATCCCATTCCGAAATCAAATCTCCTTCTTGATTTCGTAAAATAAAGTGTGCTCCACTTAAACTATCGCCACCAACCATTTCTTTTTTATCAATCGAAACCTTCGTAAAATCATTCGCAAAATAGATAATATCCGAAGTATCATCAGAAATTGTAAAAGTAAATGGATTAGAATTTAATACGACTCCTTCTGGTACCTTAGTCTCTTTTAAAGTATAAGTACCATTTTCAAGTGGAGACGAGATAAACTCATCTTTTTCTAAAAGATAAGTATCTACCAAACTACCTTCTTGATTATATAACTGAAATTCATATCCAGCTTGATCAGTAGTAATATATATACGTCGATCTCTAATTCGAATGGTATGAATATTACTTTCTAACTGGATATTTTGTACTTCTCCTCGAGAAGAAACATAAAAATGAATACGAGAATCACTAGAAATATATCCCTCTGGTGCCTTTATTTCTTCTAAAACATAATTTCCTTCAGGAATACCATAAACATCCGTTGCCTTATCCTCACTAACAAAAGAATATGAAAATGCATTACCTCTAGATTGTGCAGTAATTTTCATACTAGCACCCGCAACATAATCTCCCGTAGTACTATCGACCTTACCAACACGAATATGTGTTTTTTGATTAGAAAATAGCACAGTAACACTTGGATGTTCCAAATCCAAAGTAAAATTAAAAACTTCATCACTAACAACATACCCAGAAGGAGCATCTAATTCTGTTACAACATATTCTCCCTCAGTTAAATGATCAAACTCAAAATAGGAAGTAGTAGTCTCCCAGGTATCAATCACAGTACCATCTTTTTTCGCAAGTTGTAAAGTGGCACCAGGAACCAATTCATTGGTATCACGATCCACTTTCGCAATACGAACCAAAGCTTTCTGATTCGTCATTTTATAAGTAAGTGTTGTCGTGTCACGATCAATCACTACACGTTGTCTTTCCGTATTATGAATATATCCAGAAGGTGCTTCTACTTCTTCGAAATAATAAATTCCCTTTTTTAATCCATAAATAACATGTGGACTACGATCAGAAACCCATTCTGCGACTACTTCTCCCTCTTCATCTACAAGACGCAGTTTCGCACCAACAACACTCTCTTTAGTATCTTGATCCACTTTTAAAAACGAAACTTGATTTTTTATGTTTTTCATTGTAACTAACAAATTATCTGTTGTTGGAGTAATAACAAAAGAAACCTCTTCTTTCGCTACCTGATAACCATCAGGTGCTTCTATCTCCCGAACCGTATAATTACCAACCGTAAGATCTTCTAAAGAAACAGTGATGCCATTTACGATTTCTAATACGATGAGTAGTAAGATT
>CAJLUG010000061.1 GCA_905209745.1 uncultured Mycoplasma sp. | reverse complement strand
ACTTACTGTGATTTTTGTAAACTATACTATAATAAAAAATGGGTCATAGCCTATTTAAATGCCTTAGAACAAGAAATAACATCGACCTATCAAAACGATATACTAGATACCATCTATATTGGTGGTGGAACACCAAGTTCTTTATCCTTAAAAGAACTAGAAAGACTTTTTGAAATACTAAAGCCCCTAAAGAAATCCCCAACCTGTGAAATAACAATCGAAGTAAACCCTGATGTAACAAAAGAACAACTAGACCTACTAAAAAAGTCTGGAGTAAATCGTCTAAGCCTTGGTCTAGAATCAACTCATCCCTGGATTCTAAAAAAGATGAATCGTAGTCTTGATAAAGAAACAGTAAAAGAACTAATTCGCTATGCCAAAGAAATAGGAGTTTCCAATATCAATGTCGATTTAATGTATGCCTTCCCAAACGAAACACTAGAAGAAGTAAGAGAAGATATAGCTTTTATCAAAGAATTAGAAGTACCTCATATATCTACTTATTCCCTAATACTAGAAGAACATACCAAATTATATATCGATAAAGAAGAACCCATCGCAGAAGAAAAAGACTATGAAATGTATCAAGAAATCATAAAAAGTCTAAAAGACTATAATCATTACGAAATAAGTAACTTTTCTAAAGAAGGATATGAGTCAAAACACAACCTATGCTATTGGCAAAATAAAAAGTATTATGGCTTTGGACTAGGGGCATCAGGTTATATAGGAAATATCAGATACCAAAACACGAGAAGTATCACCAATTATTTACAAGGAAAATATCACTTAGAAGAGGAAGTACTAACAAAATATGATATAATAGAATATGAAATAATACTAAACCTAAGAACCAAAGAAGGAATATCTAAAACAAACTTCAAAGAAAAGTATGATATAGAATTAATGGATTGCTACAACTATAAGAAATTAGTAAAAGAAAATCTATTAATAGAAGAGGAAGACAAACTATATATTCCAGAACAGTATTGGTATACCAGTAATGAAATATTAGTGAATCTATTAGAGGAGTGTTTATTGTGAATAAAGAAGAAGTATTTAAAAAAGAATTAAGTTATATAAAAGATGAAATGATTAGAGAAGATTGTAAGACGATGATAAATCTATTACCAGATTATTTCTTCACCATACCAGCATCATCTACTGGTAAATATCATCCATCTTACTCTCTAGGAGAAGGGGGACTACTTCGTCATACCAAAGCTGCAGTAAGAATTGGTTATGAATTACTACAAGATCCTGCAATAGGAGATAAATATAGTCCTATGGAAAAAGATATCATGTTAATGGGCTTATTACTTCATGATGGCTTAAAATCAGGAATTCCCAAAGAACAATATACAAGATTTGATCATCCAATATTAATGTCAAACTACATCATGGATAATAAAGATAAATTATTAATGAGTGATGAAGAACTAGAATTACTTACTTCTGTAATTCGTACTCATATGGGACCTTGGACCCAAGATTATAATGGAGAAGAAGTCTTAGAGGCCCCTAAAACAAAATATCAAAACTTCGTTCATATGTGTGACTATCTAGCCAGTCGTAAATGCTTATTAGTCCCATTTGACGAAAACAACAATATAAGTGTCTAGACAACACTTATTTCTTTTGGCTTGAAAATAAAACATTTATTTGATAATATGGTAATGAAAATAGAAAAGAGGGATACTATGCGAGGTAAAATAATTGTTATTGAAGGAACAGACTGTTCTGGAAAAGAAACACAGTCAAAATTAGTAGAAGAAAAATTGAATAAACTAGGTAAAAAATGCATTCGCTTTAACTTTCCTATGTATGATACCCCAACAGGAAAGATTGTAGGAGGACCATACTTAGGAAAAGAAGAGATGGGTGAAGGCTATTTCCCTGAAAAAGCTGACAAAGTTGATCCTCATATTGCCTCTCTTTACTATGCAGCGGATAGAAAATATAATATGGATAAAATCACTCCTTACTTAGAACAAGGTTACTATGTCATATTAGATCGTTATACACCATCCAATCTTGCTCATCAAGGAAGTAAAATTAAAGATAAAGATGAAAGATTCTTAATGTATCAGTGGATTGATAAATTAGAGTATTGGCTCCTAGGATTACCAAAGCCAGATCAAACCATATTTTTACATATGCCTTATGAATATTCGATAAAACTAAGATGTAATAGAAATACAACGGATGAACATGAACGTAGTGAAGAACACTTAAAACAAGCAGAAGAAAGTTATATAGAACTATCAGAACTATATAACTGGACCAAAATAGAATGTGTAAAAGATGGCACTATTCGTAGTGTAGAAGATATTAATAATGAAATTTTAAAATGCCTAGAAGCATTTGATAAGTAATAAAGTAAATAAAGAGAGTATTGAAAATTTATATAAAGCGGTGAGAGTATGAAAAGAAAAAAGAGGAGTAAAAAGATATTCAAGACAAAATATATAATTTTACCCATTGCCATAATCTTAATTATATCTGCTTCTTTTTTTGGTATGGTCCTATATTTACGAATGACTGATCCTTTTTATGAAGTATCAAAAGAAGTATTAACAATAGGTATGTTTGATGAAGAAAACTACTATATTTCTAAAGCTAGTCCAGATATTAAGTTTCCTATTAAATCAAAAAAGAAGTCATCTTATGAATTATTAGATCAAGATAAAAAAGAAGTAGAAAGTAAAATAATTACACAAAATGGCAAAAATTATATTGTTCCAAGTAAGTTATATGAAGAAGGAAAGACCTATTCTATAAAACTTCTAGATACTTCATTTGATGATAAGACCTTAGAAAAAGCATCGACAATAGAGTTTAAAATAGAAGAAAAAGAACATGCTAGTTATCAATTTGATAAAGATGTTGTACTAATAGATAATGATAAAATAGAAAAACTAGAAGATAATCAAATAAGAGTATCAGACCAAATAGAAGAAGATGATATACTATTAATTAAAGAAAAAGATGAAATTATAGATAGTTATAAAGTAGAAGAAATTAATGATAATATCGCAACGACAACACGTCCTGAAGTAGCAGATATTTATGATGATATCGATTTATATATGGAATCTACTATCTCTTTTAAAGAATTAACACCAAATGATAATTTAAAAGACGATATCTTAAAAATAGCAATGTCTTCCCCAATCTATCAATATTTAGTAACAGATGTCTACGCCGAAGAAGACTTAGAACCAAGTATCACGCTAAAGACTAGTAATGATAAAATAACCATAGAAATAAAATTTGTCTTAAAAGCAGATGGCAAGAATAAAATGGGAATCGATGCCTTAAAAGATCATGATTTAAGTATTTCCTTTTCTTATGATATTGCTGCTCAGTTTGCAACGAAAGTAGATCAAAATAATACGATAAATTTTGATCTCGCAACCATCACTTCTTCCAAAGTAAGTTGTAAATTAGAATCAGGAAATGAATATTTAAAAGGTATCGAAAATATCAGTGAAAAAGAGTATAGTAAATCAATCGAAGAAATCATCCAAAAACTAGAACAACTTCCTACAGATACTTCTTCAAACTCTATAGATATTGGAGCTCTATCAATTCCAACACCAATTCCTGGCTTAAATGTTTATATGGATATATACTTTCAATGTCAACTATCTGTTGTAGTAAACGCAAGTCTAACTACCACATCAGAAAACGTGCAACATATGGGATTCATATTAGGAGAAGAAGAAGCAAGAGCTTATCGTAATGTAAGCATAGATAACTCTAGCATCGATTTTTCTATTACAGGAAAAGAAGAAATTCATGTAGGACTAGGTCTAGATGCCGGTATTAGTATTATTAGTAAAGACTTTGCTAGTGCTTCACTTGGAGCAGAATTTGGAGCTTATCAAACAGCTTTCGCAACATTTAAGATAAACTACGAAAGTAAAAATCAAGATATTCATACTGGACTAATCGCTAAAATTGAAGAAGGACTATACTTAAAATTAAAAGTAAAAGCAACGCTTAATGTCTTCTTCTTTAAAGCATCTCTAGAACAAGACTTAAATGAATTAAAATACCCAGTATTTACCTATGGAACTAGTGAAGTAATTACAAGTATATCGAGTACTCATCCGGTATTAGTATTAAATGAAAAAAACCAAGTAGCTCTTCCTTCCATCCAAAAGAAAATTACAGACTTAGATACAGGAAATAGTAGAGTGGAAAATTGTTATGAAAATGAAATTACTTATGAAGATGAAAATGGAAATAAACTATCAAAAAGAAATGGTTATCTAACACTAGATAAAAATGAAGACACTAAAATCTACGCTGTATATAAAAACAAGAATCAAATATTTAAAACAGAAATTATTATCTTAAAACAGGGTAGTGATGTAGTAGAAGATAATAAAGAAGAAAATGAAATAATCTCTGATGGTATGTTAGGAAGTCTATCTATTGATAGTAATCAAACAGAAATTAAAGCATATAAAGAATATATACTAAATGAAAATTATATCACAGACTATCAAGACTATTTCCAAAATAATGGAATAGAATATGATAAATTATATAATGTTGGCTACTTTATCTTTGATATTAACCAAGATGGAGTAAAAGAATTAGTATTAAAAACAGATGAAGAGGATTCAGGATGGGACTTTACAGCAATCTATACTTATGATAAAAGTCAAGTAACCTTAGTAGATATCATCTATCATTATGGCAGTATGCGTTATGATAACCAAAATTTAGAAATCGTCTATTCAATTACTAGACCAACGATGGTAACAGGAGGATATAGTTTTTATAAACTACAAGGAGTATCTTTACAATTTAGTAAATCCGTAGGACATGATCGAGGTTCTTTTATGGATGGAGAATATGAATACGAAAAATATATTTATACGGATAGTTCCCATCAAAATCATACCATTACAAAAGAACAAGAAGAATCTTATTTTGACAGTGTAGTATATTTTTCTTATCAAGATATAATGAAAATAAATTAAATAGAAAGTGAGTGTTAAAGTTATGTATTGTGAAGAATGTGGAACAAAGAATGCAAAAGATGCTACCTTTTGCGTAGAGTGTGGAAATCGCTTAGTAAAAGAAGAAAAGAAAAAGAAGAAAGATAAGAAAAAAATAACAAAGAAGAAAAAAATAATATTAATCATTTGTATTACTATCTTATTTATCTTATTAGTAACTCTAGGAGGATACTTAGGCTGGTCATGGTATCAAACGACACGTACTACTGGATCTACTTGGGGAGATACATACTATAGTTATATTGTTGATTCTAAAGAAAAAAAAGAAAAAAAGAATAAGTTCCCAGAAGAGGCTACCATTGAATTTATACAAGTATCAGATATTAAAGATCCTATCATGGTAGTAAGTCACGAAAAAAAGAAAGAAACTTATACAGATATTTATCATATTAATAAAGATGAAGTGGAAAATGTAATATCTATCGCTTCTTCTGATGTAGAATTACTATATGAAATAGAAACTAAGAAATATAATTGGTATGTTCATAGTAGTAATGATGAAAAAGAAGAATATACCAAAGTAGAAGAGATGATTGAAAAAGAATCTCCTTCTGCAAATTATACATTTGATTTGGATGAAAAAATAACAGTAGAAACAGTAGAAAATGAAGAGTTATCAATCCCAAAAGTAGATACTATCTTTGTAAAACCTGATATTTCTATAAATGAAATAAAGTATCAAGATGATATGAATAACAAAGAATTAAAAGATAGTATGGTAGAAGGAGTAGAAAAATATCAACCAACAAAAGAAATCACAACAGATAAAGTAAAAGAAGAAGTAGAAAAAGAAGTAGAAAAAGTAACAAAAAAACAAGAAGAGCTAGAAAAAGCACAAGAAGAAGTAAAAAAGAAACAAGAAGAAGAGGCTATGAAGATTACATCTAGTAATATTCAAACAAAAATTGGAACTCACCTAAAATGGTTCTCTAGTGCTTATCTAGGTGTTGTTTTTTTGTTACTTTTTCTACTTCTTTTTCTACTTCTTCTTT
>CAJLUG010000060.1 GCA_905209745.1 uncultured Mycoplasma sp. | reverse complement strand
ATTTTTATTTTTCTAGATAGATAGTGATTATCTAACGAATTATCTTCAATATAAATTATTTTCCAACTATTAGATGTTAATTCCTTGTTGTTAGTAAAACAAATATAATCAATATTATTTTCTTTTATTTTTACTTCTTTTAAATCATCATAATTTCCTGTTATACAAGTATATACACATATCTTTTCCATTTTTTATCTTCCTTTATAAAAATATTCATACCAATTAATAAAATTATGTAAACCTTCTTCTATAGAGGTTGTAGGAGTAAATCCTGTTTCTTCTTTTAAATCTTCTATATCTGCATAGGTTTGATATACGTCTCCTGGTTGCATTGGTAAATACTTTTTTATAGCGGTTTTACCAATTTCTTTTTCTAGAATTGATACAAACTCACTAATTTTTACTGGTTTATTATTACCTATATTATATACTTTAAATGGTACTCCATACTGATCTTTTTTAGGAGTTTTATTTAACAATCTATATATTCCTTCTACAATGTCATCTATATAAGTAAAATCACGGTACATATCACCATTATTAAAAATTTTTATTTCTTTATTTTCGAAAATGTTTTTCGTGAAAGAAAAATATGCCATGTCTGGTCTTCCATATGGTCCATAAACAGTAAAGAATCTAAGACCAGTTGCTTTAATATCGTATAAATTACTGTAAGCATAGGCCATTAATTCATCACTTTTTTTCGTTGCGGCATATAAGCTTACTGGATAATCTGTTTTATCCGTTGTAGCATATGGTACTTTTTCGTTTTTACCGTAAACAGAACTGGATGATGCAAACAATAAATGTTCCACTGGATAGTTTCTACAACATTCTAATATATTATAAAAACCTATAATATTAGATGTAATGTAAGATTCTGGATGAGTAATGCTATATCTTACCCCTGCTTGGGCAGCTAAGTTAATCACAATATTAAATTGATTTTTTTTAAATAAATCTACCATTTTTTCTTTTTCGGAAATATCTAGTTTTATAAAAGAAAAATTATCATGATTTTTTAAAATATTTAGTCTTTCTTCTTTTAACCTAATGTCATAGTAATCATTTAAATTATCTATAGCAATTACTTGATATCCATTTTCTAATAATTTTTTACTTAGATGGAAACCAATGAACCCTGCTCCACCTGTAATTAATACTTTTTTCATTACTCAATTCCTTCTTTCATCTTTTTTTTAGTTTTATTTTATCTCCTAACTTTTTATCTATTTCTTCTACAATATTAGGGTCCCAGCCTGCTTGAGGAAAAAATGTTAATTCTCCAAAATAAATTTTATTATTAGCATAATATAAGTCTACTCTAACAAAAGGAAATCCTTTTGATAGTTTGGATGCTAATTCAAACATTTCTTTAATTCTCTTGGGTTTTTTAGCGGTAACTTTTGAATTATCATTTAAAGATGCCTTATTATATTTTTTTAAATTCCAGTTTTTATCATAGAAGCGAAATTTAGGTGTACCACTTTTTCTATCTGTACAAACCATGACAGAATCCACTTCTCCATCAAAACACATAAATTTATAATCATCAAAACTATGCGTAGATTTATCCTCCATATATTTTTCAATGAGGATTTTAGGTTTAATTTTTTTATATGGCCACTCTCTCCATTGATAATAATAATTATTGTCTAAATGACTCGTGATTTTTTCTCTTACTTTATTCCAATCTAGTTTAGATTTATCTTCACAAACTACATAGCTACCACTATCATGATTACACTTTATCACAAATTGATTTGGTAATTTGTCAAAATTAATTTCTTCAAATGAGTTATATACACCAATTAAAGGAACAAGATATTCTTTACCTATTTTCTTTTTGATATAGTTTCTTACTTCATATTTATCTACTAATGTTGGCATTATTGGATTACGATAATGGAGTTTTAGCCAATTTAATTTTTCATTAAATGTTTTGGGATTTTTTAAATTTAGTTTCTTGTTCATTACTTTTTTATAATAATATTTCGTAAAGATTGATGTTGGGATATAATTTCTAATTTTTGTATCATATATATTCATTTTTTAACCTCTTTTTTGATAATCATTTATTTTTTGATCTATGATTTTTCCATCTTTCATAATTGTTGCTTGTTCTAACACTTCATTTTTTTCTTCTAGAACTAAATCGTTTATATATTCTGGAATTATTTTAGAACATTCTATACTAAATGTTTGATAAAAGATACTTGGGGTATGGTCTACAACATAATGAATCACACCATCTACCATATATATAGGATTATCTATTGTAGTTGCATGACTTGATTCAATGGCTCCACTCTGATCACAACTGATATCAATAATCATACTATTTTTTTTCATTTTCTTTAAATCTTCTTTATAAATAATGTGGTCACATCTTTTTACATCCCATAATACACAATTTACAATTAAGTCATATTTTTTTATATTATCTCTTAATAAACTTTCTAATTTTCTTGGATAAATATCTACTTCTACTCCTAATTTGGATAGTGTTTTATAAGCACCATGTGCTGTATTCCCATTTCCTATAATAGCTGCATGTAAATTATCTGGTAATCTTCCTAAAAAATTAATAGCATGATAACAAGCGGCTTCTCCTGCTAAAACATTATTTTTATAAAAAACATGTCTATTCTTATAAAACATATCTTCAAATGCAATACAAGTTATTTTTTTATTCAATAAAATATCCGTTAATTCTTTATTTTTAACAGCATGAATCCAACCAAAAATTGTTTGATTCTCTTTTAATTGTTCTAAATAAGGGGCATCTCCTATTTTAGGGTCACAGATAATATCTTGTTTTAATACTTCTTCGAACGCAACAACATTTACACCTTTTTGTTCATATTCACTATCAGAAATACCTAAGACTTCTCCATAGCCTTTTTGAAAAAATAAATATTCTTTTTTTTCTATTTTCTCTATATCTTTCGGTAATAAAACGCGTCTTTTTTCATTTTCTTTCAATGGTATTATGAAACCAATTGTCTTCATTAAAATCCTCCAACTACATAAACTCTATATTGTTATCATAGCGAAATACTAAAGAAATTTCAAGTCTTATTCTAAAGTAAAAAAACTTGACATATTATGCCAAGTTAGTCTTTATATGCATTCTTATATTCCCCAGATAAGATGTTTTCTATCCAATCTTGGTTAGCAACATACCAATCAATTGTCTCTTTAATTCCTTCTTCGAAAGTATAACTTCTCTTCCATCCTAATTCTTTTTCTACTTTAGAAGAGTCGATGGCATACCGTAAGTCATGTCCTTTTCTGTCTGCAACAAACTCGATTAAGTCTTCACTTTTACCAAGTTGTTTTAATATTGTTTTTACGATTGTTAAATTGTTTCTTTCGGAGTGTCCTCCAAGGTTATAGACTTCTCCTACTTTTCCTTCTCTTACGATTAAGTCTACTCCTACATTATGGTCATGAACATGAATCCAGTCTCTTACATTTTCTCCTGTACCATATACTGGTACTTTTTCATTTTTTAGAGCTTTTGATATTACTACTGGAATTAACTTTTCTGGGAATTGATATGGTCCATAATTGTTAGAGCAACGACTGATTGTTACAGGTAGACCATACGTTCTATAATATGCCATAACTAATAAGTCAGCACTTGCTTTACTAGTTGAATATGGACTTGAGGTATGGATTGGTGTTGTCTCTTTAAATAGTAAATCAGGTCTATCTAATGGTAAGTCTCCGTAGACTTCATCTGTAGATACTTGATGATATCTTTTAATACCATATTTTAGACAAGCATCCATCAATACTTCTGTTCCAATAATATTGGTTGTTAAAAAGATTTCTGGATTTTTAATAGAGTTATCTACATGAGACTCTGCTGCGAAGTTTATTACTACATCGAAATGTTCTTGTTCAAATAATTTGTTAACAAAATTTCTATCCGTAATATCTCCGTGAACAAATTTATAGTTTTTCTTATTTTCTAAGCTCTTAATATTATTATAGTTTCCTGCATATGTTAAGGCATCTAAACATACGAAGAAATCATCTTCATATTTATTTACTACATAATGTAAATAATTACTTCCTATAAATCCGGCTCCTCCGGTTACTAAATATTTCATATTCTTACCTCTTCTTTACTAATTCTTTACAATATCTATCGGTTGCATCTTGCCAAGTTGGAAGACGATCAAATCCAGCGCTTTCTAATTTATCTTTTGATAGGCGGGAATTTCTTGGACGATACGCTTGTTTGGTACCCGTTAATTCTAGATATTCTTCTGTTGTTACTTTATTTACTTTGGTTTCTTTATCATTACTTTTAAAAATATATTCTGCAAATTCTGCCCATGAGCAGTAATTTTCATTAGTAATATGATAAGTTCCATATTTATCAGTTTCTGACATATCAACTAAAATCTTCGCTAAATCTACTGTATAAGTAGGAGATCCTACTTGGTCATCTACAACATTTAAGCTATCATGATTTTCTGATAATTTTAACATTGTTTTGATAAAGTTTCCTCCATTAATTCCGAAGACCCAAGAAATTCTGCCAATAAAATGTTTGTTATTTCTTCTTACTTCTTCTTCTCCTAAGTATTTTGTTTTTCCATATACACTTTTTGGATTTACTTGATCTTCTTCTGTGTAATATCCTTCTTTTGTTCCATCAAAAACATAATCTGTTGATAAATAGATTAGTTTGGCATCTACTTCTAGAGATGCATCGGTAATATTTTTCGTTCCTTCTACATTTACTTTTTCGCATGCTTCTTCATTATCTTCTGCTTTATCTACTGCCGTCCAAGCTGCACAATGACAAATTACATCAGGATGATATTCTTTTACAATTGCCATTACTTGTTCTCTATTGGTAATATCCATCTCATCAATATCGACAGCTAAGTAATCAAAAATACCACGCTTTTCTAATTCTCTTGTAATATCATATCCTAGTTGCCCTTTGACACCTGTAATTAAATATTTCATTATTTATTCCTCCTAAATTTTGTTTTACATTTTGATAATGGTTCCCTTTTTTGATCTTTTTCTGATAAAAGTGGATTGTCAATATTATATTCTTCAAATATTTCATTCCAGTTAATTCCTAACTCTTCATCATTCCAAAGAATTCCATCTTCTAATTCTGGAGCATAATCATTATCGATTAAATATTGGAAAATAGTATCATCTTCTAGACTTACAAAGCCATGAGCAAAGCCACGTGGAACAAATAGTTGTCTATTATTATCTTCTGTTAATAAGACACTTGTCCACTTTCCATAGGTAGGAGAGTCTTCTCTAATATCTACTACAACATCGATTGCTTTTCCATGAATTACTTCTACGATTTTTGCTTGGCACTTTGGATCTTTTTGAAAGTGAAGTCCACGTACTACTCCTTTACTACTTTTACTACGGTTGGCTTGGACTACTTTTTCAAAGCCTAAGTCATCAAAATTTTTCTGTATAAAGTATGGAGAAAAATATCCTCTATCATCTCCAAATCTATCTGGTTCAATGATATAACAATCTAATAAATTTGTTTCTATTTTTTTCATTTTATCCTCTACTTTCTTTTATCAATAACTTTTTGTAAGTATTTTCCGTAACTATTTTTCTTTAATAAGTCTGCTCTTTCTTGTAGTTCTGCCGTTGTAATCCAGTTCTTTTTATAAGCTATTTTTTCTGGGCAACAGATTACTTTATCAATGTTATTTTCAATAGTTCTAATCATATTGGCTGCATCTAGTTGACTTTCGAATGTTCCTGTATCAAACCAAGTAAATCCTTCTCCTAGTATTTCTGCTTTTAGATTTTTTTCTTGGAGATATAAGTCGTTTAAACTTGTAATTTCTAATTCTCCACGAGGAGATGGTTTAATTTGTTTGGCTTTTTCTGATACTCCTTTAGGATAAAAATATAATCCTGTAATGGCATAGTTTGATTTTGGATTTATTGGTTTTTCTTCTACACTAATGACGTTATTATTATCATCTAATTCCATAATACCAAAACGTTCTGGGTCTTTTACTTGATTTCCAAATATCGTTGCATGACCATTCTTAGCATTTTCTGTGGCATTGGCTAGAATTTCATCAAAACCATTTCCATAGAAGATATTATCTCCTAGAATCATG
>CAJLUG010000059.1 GCA_905209745.1 uncultured Mycoplasma sp. | reverse complement strand
TTCTCCAATATTGGCACTTCTTAAATGACCAACATGAAGTGCTTTCGCAACATTTGCGCCACCGTAATCAATTACGATTGTTTTTTGGGGTTTTTTATCAATATTTAATTCTTTATTATTATAGATTTTAGTTAATAAATAACCTAAATATGTATCTGTTAAAGTAATATTAATAAATCCTGGCCCTGCAATATTTAAATTTGTAAATCTTTTATCTTCTTCTAATACTTTTAAAATATCTGTTGCGATTTCACGTGGGTTTTTCTTATATTTTTTGGCTAATGTCATCGCATCATTTAACTGATATTGTCCTAAATCTTTTCTACCAGAAGGTTGAAGTTGTAAGTTATCTACTTCATATCCAGCTTTTTGTACTAATTCTTTTATGTCTTCTGTCAGACTTTTGATTATACTCATTTATATCACCTCTAATTTATATGTATATTTTTGATTTTCTAATTCGTATTCTATTTCTAGTTTGTTTTCTTCTTTTAGAATTTTATTTGTTTTTACTTTTAAGTTTAAATTTTTATTTAATCTTTTTATATGAAGTTTTCCTAGTGTTTCTTTTCCTTCATCAAAGCTAAACTCCATTATTAATTCCTTGTTTTCACGTCGGAGTTTATTTTCTTTTTTATTTATTTTTGTTATTGTTTGGTCTTGTTCTTGATATGTAATTATCTCTTCTTCTTTTTGAAAAATGGCATGGTAATTTTCTTCTTTAATGTCATCTTCTGAAATCAATGTTACTTTTATGTTAATTTTTGCCATTTTTCCTCTCTCCTTTTTAATTTCTAGTTTAGATTATAACATAAAAGCTTTCGTTTTCATACATATTTTTCAAATAGAACCAAATAATAGTAAAGAGGGATGTGACTTTATGAGATTTTTTAAAAAATTAGCGAAAATATTAATGGTCTTTGTTTTACTTTTTGCCATTGTTTATTTAGGAATTTATCTATATATTAAATTGTCTCCTAAGGTAGAAATTAATACAACAAACAACGTTTTTTTATATGATAATAATGGAGAGGTGTTTTTTCAGGGAAATGAGTCTAATTCTTGGATTGCACTCGATGATATTTCTCCTTATGTTATCGATGCGACGATTTATACGGAAGATAAACATTTTTATAAACATCATGGATTTGACTATTTAAGAATTTTAAAAGCTTTTTATATCAATTTAACTACTGGTACTACGAGTCAGGGTGCATCTACGATTACGCAACAATATGCGAAAAACTTATTTTTAGATTTTGATAAGACATGGAAGAGAAAATGGGATGAAATGTGGTATACCATGAAGATTGAAGCAAATTACTCTAAAGATGAAATTTTGGAAGGATATTTAAATACGATTAATTATGGACATGGGATGTATGGTATTGAAAATGCTAGTCAATATTATTTTGGAAAAAGTGCTAAAGATTTAGACTTGGCAGAAGCAACGATTCTTACTGGAATACCGAAATCACCTTCTAATTATTCTCCACTTATTGATTTAGAAGCTTCTAAAGAAAGACAGTTAATGATTTTAAATCTACTTGTAGAAAATGGAGTAATTACAGAAGAAGAAAAGGATGAAGCTTATCAAGAAGAGTTAAAGTTTGTGGGAGAAGATGAAAGAGAAGAGTTGTCTACTGTGATGTATTATCATGATGCAGTGATGGATGAATTAGAAACGATTGATGCTATTCCTAAATCTTTTGATGAAATTAATGGCTTAAAAATTTATACGAATCTCGATTGGGATTTACAAAAACATGTAGAAGAAAATATCAAAGAATCTATTCCTGATGAGTCTACTATTCAGACTTCTGTAGTAATGATGGATCCTAATACCGGAAAAGTATTGGCTTTGGTTGGTGGTAGAGATTATAACACTTCTTCTTTTAATAGAGCTACTGATTCGCTAAGACAAGTGGGATCTACTATGAAGCCATACCTTTATTATGCGGCTTTAGAAAATGGCTTTACTTCTAGTTCTTCTTTTACTAGTGAAGAAACTACTTTTGTCTTTGAAAATCAGGATGATTATACACCACAGAACTATAATCAGACTTATGGTAATAAAGCAATCTCTATGGCAACAGCGATTGCCTATTCTGAAAATATTTATGCTGTCAAGACCCATTTATTTCTAGGCGGGGATGCTTTAATTAACGTGGCAAAGAGAGTAGGAATTGATGCGAACCTAGAAAATGTTCCTTCTTTACCATTAGGAACTAACGAAATAGGTATTTTGGATATGGCTAGTGGATATTCTGCCTTTGCTAATTTAGGATATAAAGTAGAACCTTATTTTATAGAAAAAATTGAAGATTCTGATGGAAAAGTATTATATGAAGCAAAAAAGAGTAAAGAAGCAGTTTTAAATCCTAGTATTACTTTTATTTTAAATAATTTACTTACGGCAACTTATGATCCTCTTTATATTGATTATAACTATCCTACTGCGATTAGTTTATCTTCTAAACTTACGCATAAATATGCCCTAAAGAGTGGAACGACAAATACAGATAATTGGGATATTGGATTTAATAATAACGTTGTCTGTGCTGTTTGGGTAGGTTATGATGATAATCAAGAGTTAAAGAGTAGTGAATATAAATATGCACAGGATATTTGGTATAAAAGTATTGAGTATCACGAGAGAAATGTGGATGAAGATGATGGATGGTATGAAATGCCTGATAATGTGTCAGCTGTTTTGGTGGAACCAATTTCAGGCAGGCTTGCGACTGATACTGATACGAAAACAAAAATGATGTATTTTATCAAGGGTACAGAACCTACTAGTACTGACCAAGAAGTCTTTGATCAAAAGATTGAAAATGTCAAACCAACTTAGTGTTGGTTTTTGTTTCTTTTTCAATGGTTGTTTGATATAATTGTAGTGTATGGAGTGATGATATGATTGAAATTATTTTAGGGTGCATTGTATTACTTGCATTACTGTTATTAGTGATTGTTATTTATCATAATAAGTTTAGAATTTCTATTGTTAAAATGGAAGAAGCAGAAAATAATATTGATTTACATTTACAAAAGAAATATGATTTACTAAAAAGAGCAAGACCAGTTGTGGAAAAAGAATTAAAATTAGAAGACTTTTTAGTGCAATTGGAAGATAATTATGTTCATGACTTAAATCATTTTGAATTAAATGATACTTTAAAAAGTGCTTATGATGAACTTTTTAAAACATTGGATGACAATGAAAAGTTATTTAAGAGTGAAGCTTTAATGAATATTTTAGATGATTTAAATACTAATGAAATCGATCTTACTGCTGCGATTAAGTTTTATAATGATACTGTTGTGACATTTAATAAACTTATTGTTTCTTTTCCTTCTAATATCATTCGTTTATTTTTTGGATATAAGAAGAAAGAGTTTTATAATCATGAGAAACGTGAAGTATATGAAATTTTAAAAGATAATTAGAAAGAAGGTTATTTATGTCGTTTATTGATCGAATAAAAAAACGTGCCAAACAAGATATAAAGACTATTGTTTTACCAGAGACCATGGATAGAAGAACATTTGCTGCGACAGAGAAGGTACTAGATGAAGGAATTGCGAATATCATTTTGATTGGTAAGGAAAAAGAAGTCATAAAAAATAGTAGAGGTTTTGATATTAGTAAAGCTACTATTATTGATCCTTATACTTCTCCTTTGACTGAGGAATTAATTTTAAAATTGGTAGAGATTCGTAAAGAAAAGGGTCTTAGTTATGAAGAGGCTAAGAAGTTAATGCTACATGATTATATGTATTATGCCTGTATGTTAGTAAAGACTGGTCGTGCAGATGGTGTTGTTAGTGGGGCATGTCATTCTACGGCAAATACGTTAAGACCAGCATTACAAATTATTAAGACCAAACCTGGTACCATGTTGGTTTCTGCTTTCTTTTTGGTAGTAGTACCTAACTGTACTTATGGGGAAAATGGTACTTTTATATTTGCGGATAGTGGATTAGAACAGAATCCTGATTCTATGAGACTTGCAGCGATTGCTGCTTCTAGTGCAGAGACTTTTAAAGTGTTGGTAGAAAAAGAGCCAATTGTTGCGATGCTTTCTCATTCTACTATGGGTAGTGCGAAACACCCTGATGTAGATAAAGTGGTAGAAGCTGTTAAAATTGCTAAGAAAAAGTATCCACAATATAAAATCGATGGAGAATTACAATTAGACGCTGCGATTGTTCCTGAAGTTGCGGCTTCTAAGGCCCCTAATAGTAAAGTTGCTGGTAGAGCTAATGTATTAATATTTCCGGATTTAGATGCTGGGAATATTGGTTATAAATTGGTTCAAAGATTGGCAAAAGCAGATGCTTATGGACCTATTACGCAAGGTATTTCTGCTCCTATCAATGATTTATCAAGAGGATGCAGCGCCGATGATATTGTAGGAGTTGTCGCAATTACAGCTCTTCAAGCACAAAAAAACACCAATTCTTAGGAATTGGTTTTTTTTGTATAGTCTTGATTTGTTATTATTAATTTTTTTACTTTTTGTGGTGTTGGTTCCATTTTTACACCTATTTTTATTGTTGGAAATCTTTGACCATAGTTTAATAAATAGGTTAAATATTTTTTGATTGGTTCTTGTTCTTCTTGTTTTCTTGGACCATTTACTAAACATTGTTTGGCTGTTGTTTTTAAATCATTATAATAAGTATCACAATCCATTACTAATTTATCTTGGTTTTTAAATATCTTTATTGTGTTTTTAAAAGCATATGGTCTTTTTATATCGATATTTTCTTTGGTAAGATACTCTCTTATATTGATTAATAATTTTATCGCAGCACTTTTATTATCTTTTATTATTTTTGGTAAATATTTGTTTATATCTTGAATTAGGTCTTTCATGCTTATCATATATTTTTCGTTATTTTTTACTTTTATTTCTTTTTTTATCTGCATTAATTCTTGTTCTTCTTGACTTGATTCTATATATTCTGTAAGCATTTTATTAACAGTTCTTTCGATTGGTTTTATCATATCTATACTATCTAGGTCTTCTTTTGTGTAACCTAATTTTCTATATAGTTTCTCAGTTTCTTCTCTTGATTGTTGTTTCGTATATACATTTTTCATTTTGTTTAATATATTTGTTGTTTCTATTTCTATATAGTCTCTTAAGAATTCTTGTTTATTTTCCTTTAACCAAGTTCTTTTGGCATTGGTGATGGCTTTTTCGATTGCTTTTTTTCTAATATCTTCTTTTAAGCTATCTTTATTTTCTGCTTGATAACCTATGATACCATCTATCGTTGCTTTGATACTATCTACTTTACCTAATCTTTTGGTAAGTGTTGGGTTGTTTTTACATATTTCTTTTACTATTTCTATATATTTTGGTAATTCTTCTGTATCTGAATATAAAGTTAATGTATCAAAGTCTGTTAATTCATGAACGATTTTAAAGTTATATGGAATTTTTCTTTCTTCACATTCTTTCAATAATAAATAAGCAAATTTATAAATATCTATTTTTTTAGGTTTTAAAGTTAGTGAATGTTCTATATACATGTTACGATTAGTTTTTCTATTTAATTTTTGGGATGTAATTACTTCTACATCCTTTTTCTCTTGATCTATAAAATTATATTTATCTATTACTTTTTTTATAAAACCTGATTGCTTGTCTAGATATTTTGTGATGTCTTTGGAATTTTCTAGGGAAGGTATGTCTTCTACATAGCGTTTTAATATAGCAAAGTCTCCTTCTACTAGGTTCTTATTTTTTAAGTTAACAAATTCACTTCTTGTAATGTTATTAATATTTTCTATCCATCTTTTATAGGCATAAACATAGAATTGTTCTTTATTTAATTGATAATTAATATTATCTTCTGGTAAAGTTTTAGGTAGTGTTTTTACTTTTTCGGTCTTATATTCTTCTAAGGCATCCATGACCCACTCATCAATATCAGGTTTTTGAAAACTTTTGTATAAATCTATATATTTCATAGATAATCCCCCTTTTTTTCGTGCCTATTATATCATATTTTAATTATTTTATCAAGTGAAAAAAAACTTGCGTGTTTTATTCGACTTTCCAGTTAATTTCTTTTAGACCTTTACTTTTTAAAAATTCATTCGTTTTAGAAAAGGGTTTACTACCAAAGAATCCATTATAAGCTGAAAATGGAGATGGGTGTGCTGACTCAATTACATAGTGAATTGGATTAGTT